>CAMWQZ010000186.1 GCA_947176515.1 uncultured Bacteroidales bacterium
CACATTTGCAAGTTGCAACTCAAAAAATTACAATAATTCTGGCGCTGTGTGGGGCACAACCTACAATATTACCTACACTGCTCCGCACGATTTATCCGATTCAATCATAGCCGTGATGCGACAGGTCGAAGACGAACTGTCAATGTTCGCCCCATCATCTACCGTCAGCCGTGTCAATCGCGGAGACAATCCCGACGTGTGTCAGATGTTCATCGATGTTTTCAATCTATCCCAGCATATTAGCCAACTCAGCGGTGGCGCTTTTGACCCTACGGTCGGGCCTCTGACCAACCTTTGGGGCTTTGGCTACAAATCAACAGCCGACAGCATGCAGCCTACACAATCCCAGATTGATAGCGTACTAATCGCAGTCGGAATCGCCGACTGCCGCATCGAGAACAACAAGGTCATAAAAAAACACCCCTCGACAGTCTTTGACTTCTCTTCTGTCGCAAAAGGCTATGGAGTCGACGCGGTCGCCGCAATGCTAAGCCGCAACGGCAGCACCGACTTTCTCGTCGAGATTGGCGGCGAAATAGTAGCTCATGGCCACAACCGACGCGGCCAGGACTGGCGCGTACAGATTGATTCCCCAGTCATGGGCTCAGACTCCCACATTTCAATGCTCGTAATCCCCATTTCAAATGCCGCAGTTGCGACCTCAGGCAACTATCGCAACTATCGCGAAACCTCAGCCGGACGCATAGGCCACACCCTCAACCCTCACACGGGCCGCCCCGTAGAAACTTCGACTGCCAGCGTCACAGTCGTCGCCCCCGACTGCGCAACAGCCGACGCACTCGCCACGGCTTGCATGGTGATGCCTCTCGACTCAGCATTATCAATGATTGAATCCCTCCCATCGGTCGAAGCCCTTATAGCAGTCGCCTCCGCCGACACTTTCACCCTCCATCCCACCACCAAATTCCCGGTCCATTAAATCTACAATCACAAATTTCTTACTATAACCACTTCCTTTCACAAAATATTTTGTAGTTTTGTATTACAACTACTATTTGACAATAAATGACAATTAAATCTGCTAATCCAACCCTGTACATTATAGCCGGCTGCAACGGAGCCGGCAAAACTACTGCGTCAATGGTTGTATTGCCTGAAATCCTTAATTGCCGTGAATTTGTCAATGCCGACGAAATCGCCAAAGGGCTCTCACCTCTAAATCCGGCGGCCACAACATCCCATCCGACATTATAGCCAGAAGATTCCAATTAGGAATCGATAATCTTTTTGATTTATATATTCCAATCGTTGACACATTCTCAATATACGACAATAGCAATGCCATGCAACCAATTGTCGTTAATAATCAAATTATTAACCAAGACAAATTTGACAAAATCGCAAACTTATGTCAGAAGAAGAAAAAGTAATATTGTTCCAGAAAATTGGCGAGGGCATAATCGAAGCCCAAAGACGCTTGTTTGAACGTAAAGCGAAACTTGGCGAAGACGTAATTATTGCCGATGCCGAAGGCAATCCCATTAAGATTTCTGCTGCTGAAGCTCTAACCCAACTAAAAGCACGTGGTCAGGCTTAGACTTTGTCTTCTATCCCCCCACCATATACAAAAAAAGCGGTTGTCTCGCGACAACCGACTATCTTTAACCTTAAATCTAATACCATGAAAAACACAGTGCAAATATAGTAACTATGACTTTATAACACTACTATTAGCTTTAGGTTTGCCCTAAAAATTCGATTTAACTTTCATTAACTATAATAAACACTGAATTTTTACTACTTTCGTGCAAGAAATAACCAATCATAGTCAGCCGTAAAGGCGATTTGACATCATAATAAAAAACCAAAAATAGCAATGAGAATCAAGATTTTAGTAATCGATGATGAAGAAGCGTTATGCGAAATTCTTAAATTTAACCTCGAGAAAGAAGGTTATGAGGTCGATTGTGCCTATAGCGCAGAGGAAGCGCTCGACATGGATCTCGCCTCTTATTCGCTATTTTTGGTCGATATCATGATGGGAAGACTCAGCGGTTTTGATTTTGCGAAACAGGTTCGTAACATCACCGAAACCGAAAACACCCCAATTATTTTCTGCTCAGCAATGACCGATGAGGACGACAAAGTAATGGGCCTTAACATTGGCGCTGACGACTATGTCACCAAACCTTTCGTTATCGGTGAGGTACTCGCTCGTGTCCGCGCAGTGCTTCGTCGCTCGGCAGCCGCCAAACAGATTGCATATAACATTTCACAAAGCATCTACGAACCCGACATAACATTCAAGACCTTGCGAATTGACCGCAACGAAAAGATTTGTTATCTCGGAGGCGAAGAGATACAGCTTACTCGCACAGAGTTTGACATCCTCCTCTTCTTCCTGACCCACCGCAACCGCATCTACTCGCGCGAAGAGATTATCGACCACGTATGGGGGTCAGATGTTGTTGTCACCAACCGCACTATTGACACCAACATCACTCGTCTGCGCAAAAAGCTCGGAGAATACGGTAACTACATCGTGACTCGTCAAGGTTTCGGCTATGGCTTCAAAGAGACGCATTAGTTATCAATGGCAGCTGTTCATACCGTTTATCGCAACCATCTGGTTGTTGATTTTCGGCATGGCATTTTGGCAGAACTACAACGAACGCGAATACCGCAAAGCCTCTCTTGAGGCTCAGTTGCAGCTTATCAATGAGCGTATTATTTCATACTATGAAAACGAAAAAGACCCTATTGAGTTTTTCCGTTTCATTAGTAAATATTACCTTGATAATCCCCTCTACGATAAAATTCGTATAACCGTCTATCGTAACGACAGTCTCTATTACCACGTCAACGAGGTAATCACCCTTTCCGACGAAAGTCGTCGTAACGGCATGGGCGTCACCGATAATCTTCATCAGGAGACATCCTCATTCGCACCCGTTGATGAAAACGACCCTACGGAAGATTTAAAAAACAACAATTTCTTTTTTCGTACAGACCTGAGCTCAGACAGTGTGTTACGCGCATCTACTGTGCTCCCATTCGACGCTGACATCATCGAGGCAAGCCTGCCTCAAAGAAGCATCTGGATTATAGTCTTTTCGATTGCCCTTTGCCTTTCAGTGTTGGCATATTTCTCTACGCGCTACTTCGGCAGGAACATAAAAATCCTTCGTCAATTCGCCGAGCGCGCCGCTACCGACCCTAACTTCATGCCGGCAATCGACTTCCCTCACGACGAACTCGGTGACATTTCGCGACAGATTATACATATATATAATGAGCGTTCAAAAGCCGTGTTAAAGCTTAAACGCGAGCACAGCGTCACAATGCACGCTCTCGAAGAGAAAAGCCGACTCAAACGCCAGCTCACCAATAATATCAACCATGAGCTTAAGACACCTATCGGCGTCATAAAGGGCTATCTCGACACTATTATTGCCAATCCCGACATGGACCAGGCTTCGCGTGACCACTTTATCCGCAAAGCCCTCGAGCATGCCAATCGTCTTACCAATCTTATGAACGACGTTTCGGCAATCACCCGACTCGAGGAAGGAGGCGCCATGATTAACACCGAGGAACTTGATTACCATGACCTCGTTTACACAGTCATGAGCGACCTTTCTGACACAGACGTTCTCGGCAAGATGGACTTTATCTACGACATCCCCACAGATTGTATGGTCGAAGGCAATACCACCCTTCTCAGCGGCATGATTATGAACCTCGCCAAAAACGCGGCTGCCTACTCAAAAGGTACAGAGTGTGGAGTGCGTCTGATTGGCGAAGATGATAAATTCTACAAATTCGTCTTCTTTGATAACGGCGTTGGCGTTGACGAAGAACATATACCTCACCTCTTCGAGCGCTTTTACCGCATAGACTCTGGCCGCTCTCGCAAGACCGGCGGAACAGGCCTCGGACTTCCAATCGTCCAGAACACCGTGCTCGCTCATGGTGGCACAATCGAAATCAGAAATAACCCTAACGGAGGTCTCGAATTTGTCTTTACGCTGCCTAAAGCGAATGCAAAATAGCTCGGAAGAGTAAAAATTTAGATAAAATTTCAATCGTATTTAAATCGTGTCAAATTTGTAACATGATTGCAATATTTGCATCATAACTTTGCACCCGTAAGACGAAAAGACAATTCAAACAATATACTTGTCTAATCCGCAAACAAAAAACTAATTCAGCGAATATAGTAAAAGCAAAGCATACAAGCAACATTCACAAAGAAAA
>CAMWQZ010000187.1 GCA_947176515.1 uncultured Bacteroidales bacterium
CTCTTGCCACCGCCCTGAGCGGCATAATCCTTGTTTTCATCAGCAATTTCACTATATAGACGCTGCCCGAAGAAATCGGCACCCTTCAGTGCATTTACAGCCTTCTTTGCGTCGGCCTTGCGAACGTCAAAGAGCGAGTAGTTAGGCATCAGGTCGATACGCCCTACGTCAACGCGATGGCCGGGTATGTTTTTATTAAGCAGGTCAATAAGATTTCCGGCAAAAAAACCGTCGGCCTTACCAACATTGACATATATGCGTTCCATACCCTTTTCGGCTGTGCGGCGGTCCTTTTCTTCATCCGATGGTCGGTCTGACTTGCCTTTCTTGCGGTCGCGTTGAGGCTTTTCATCAATGAAGTCGATATTGGGAGCGTCTTTATAATAATTGAGGAGTCGGTTGAACTCAAGCGATAGCACACGTTTGAGCAAGTCCTCAGTGCTGAGCCATGAAAGTTTGCGTGACACACCGGGCATATATTTGTTAATCTCGTCTTCGTTAACTTCGACTCTCTCTATGCGGTCTGCGAGATTATAAAGTTGCTTTTCGATGATATGCTGAGGCGTTGGAACATCCTTGCGCTCGAATTTCTTACCTATAATACGCTCTATCTCGCGAAGTTTTCCTTTTTCGCGTGAGTGGATAATCGCTACTGAAACACCCGTCTTTCCGGCTCGGCCCGTACGACCAGAGCGGTGAGTGTAGACAGCCGTATCATCGGGCAGACCATAGTTGATTACGTGTGTAAGGTCATCGACATCAAGACCTCGGGCAGCAACATCTGTTGCCACAAGAAGCGTCACTACGCGATCGCGGAATTTCTTCATCACAATGTCGCGCTGCTGCTGCGATAGGTCGCCATGAAGCGCTTCTGCGTTATAGCCATCGGCGATAAGTTTGTCGGCTACTTCTTGAGTGTCACGACGTGTGCGACAGAAGATTATGGCGTAGATATTGGGCGAATCATCAGCGATACGTTTAAGCGCAAGATACTTATCGCGCGCATTAACCATATAATATACGTGCTTGACATTAGCTGCGCCTTCGTTTCGAGTACCGATAACGATTTCCTCCGGGTCTTTCATAAATCGTTTTGCAATTCGGCCGACCTCGGCAGGCATAGTTGCCGAGAACAACAGCATTTTTCGGTTCTCAGGCACATGGCTGAGGATATCGGTAATAGAGTCAACAAAACCCATGTTGAGCATCTCATCGGCTTCGTCTAGCACAACCGTATGGACATCTTCAAGCTTGACCACTCCTCTGTTGATAAGGTCAATCAGTCGGCCCGGAGTGGCAACTATAATCTGAACACCTTCGCGAAGCGAACGGATTTGACTTTCGATGCTCGAACCTCCATAGACCGGGAGCACCCTTAAATCAGGTGTATATTTTGAGAAATCTGCTAAGTCACTTGCTATCTGAAGACAAAGCTCACGAGTCGGGGCAAGTATCAAGGCTTGAGGACGGCGCAACGAAGTGTCAATACGCTGAATAACAGGTAGACCAAACGCTGCCGTTTTACCAGTTCCCGTCTGCGCAAGCGCTACAAGGTCATGGTCTTCAGAAAGTAATACAGGTATCACCTTTTCTTGCACGGGCATAGGTGACTCAAAACCCAAGTCTGCTATAGCTTTAAGGAGGTCATCGCGAACTCCTAATTCTTGAAATGTCATATCAGTTATGTTTTATTTTAAGTTAATTATTTTACAAAGATAACAATATTCATCTATTAAAAGATTGTGTAAACCAATGTTTTTTTTCAGTATGCGATTGGCTCTCTACAAGATTATTGCTAACTTTGTGCTTACAAGTTTTATTACCGACACTCCAAATTTTTGCATAAATATGCCTATTTCAAAACAAATAATCGCGCGCTTCATCGCTATAACTGCGATGGTTATGGCTCTCTCGCTACCGATTCAATCTCAGATAACAAAAGGCGAAAAATCACTCGGTCCCAAAATCGGTTATGTTTCGAGAAATGAATCCGCCTCAGCCGGACTCGTTTTTCAATATGCTTTCACCCTACATTTCCGCATTGCCCCCGAATTAGGATATATTTTCCGCCATAACGACTATGACGCCTTTACTTTTGACCTCAACGCCCACTTCCCTTTTGATTTCACTGGCGAAAAAGTTGCATTTTATCCCCTGGGGGGCATAAATTATTCGTCGTGGAGTCATCACTTCCGCTCTGAATCGCCTGAACAAAGTGGTATTATTGAAAGTAAGGACGTGTCAACTCGCACAGCTCGTTTTGGTCTCAACCTCGGCGCCGGATTTGACTTGCGCTGCAGTGAGACATTGAAATTAACCCTCGAAGCTAAATACATTTTTATCAAAGGATATAGCACTGCCGCAATTTCTGCCGGTATTAGCTATGTTTTTTAAATTAATTTAGTCAATTATGTCGCGAACTATAATACTCGGCATTGAGTCGTCGTGTGACGACACCTCAGCCGCCGTCATTGCCGACGGCCTTTTGCTAAGCAACGTCATTGCCTCGCAGAGCGTGCATGAGGAGTACGGAGGCGTCGTTCCCGAACTGGCGTCCCGCGCCCACCAACAGAACATTGTGCCCGTTGTCGACACCGCTATCAAGCGCGCAGGCATAGACAAATCAGAGCTTTCGGCCATAGCCTTCACTCGTGGACCCGGTCTATTAGGTTCACTCCTCGTCGGCACAAGTTTTGCCAAAGGCATGTCGCTCGGCTTGAGAATACCTATTATAGACGTCAATCATCTCCATGGTCACGTGCTCTCCCACTTCGTGCGCCAACAGCCCGATGACGAAGTGCCAGAATTTCCCTTCCTCTGCCTTTTGATTTCTGGAGGCAACTCCCAGATTATACTCGTCAGAAATTTTAACGACATGGAGGTGCTCGGGCAAACCATAGATGACGCTGCCGGTGAAGCTTTTGACAAATGCGCCAAAGTGATGGGGCTCCCCTACCCAGGTGGCCCACACATCGACCGATTGGCAGCCCAGGGCGACGCTACCCGTTTCAAATTTTCAAAACCTCACATCCAAGGCCTCGACTATTCGTTTAGCGGACTTAAAACTTCATTCCTATATACTCTCCGCGACGCCACCAAAGCTGATCCAGACTTTGTAAAAAATAATATGGCTGACCTTGCCGCCTCTTTACAGGCGACTATAATAGACATTCTCATCGACAAGCTCACTAAAGCCGTAAAGCAGACCGGCGTAAAGACCGTAGCCATCGGCGGTGGCGTGTCGGCTAATTCAGGCGTACGCGCTGCCGTCGCTGACTTCTGCAAACGCCGAGGCTTAAAGGCATTCATCCCTCAACGCGCATTCACGACCGACAACGCCGCCATGGTAGCCATTGCAGGCTACTTCAAATACCAAACTGGTGAATTCTGCCACTACAACGAGACGCCCTACGCTCGCGTGAGCATATAGTTTTGCTTATAAAACGACAACAATGAAACTTTCTATTATTGTCATCGGTGATGAAATACTCATCGGACAAGTCACCGACACAAACTCAGGATTCATCTCACGCACTCTCGGCGCACAGGGCTGGGACACACAGCGAGTTGTAACGGTTTCGGATAAAGCATCAGACATTCGTGAAGCTATTGAATTATGTATGGCCGCCAGCCAGCTGGTGATTACAACCGGCGGTCTTGGCCCGACCAAGGACGATATCACCAAGCCCCTGCTATGCGATATGTTTGGCGGTCCGATGATTTATGACGAAAGCGTCGCTGAAAATATTCGTGAAGTCTTTGCTATTCGCGGCCTGCAGCTCAATCCGCTCACCGAGGCTCAGGCCATGGTTCCTGCGTCATGCCGCGTCATTCAAAATCGCCTCGGCACAGCGCCGATTATGTGGTTTGAGCGTGAGGACGGCCATGTGCTTATCGCAATGCCTGGCGTACCATTCGAAACCGAAGGCATGCTTACTCGCGCTGTTGCCTCCGAAATTGCTGCGCACTTTTCTCCCGACTCTTATATCGGACATAAATCACTGATGATAACCGGCATCACCGAGTCAGCCCTCGCTCAAAAGCTTGACAAGTTTGAAGCCGGACTACCCGACAACCTCCACCTCGCCTATCTCCCCACCCCCGGACTTATTCGCTTGCGACTTGATGCCATTGGCGTTTGTGGCGACGACACTAACAAAATCTTAGAGACAGAGTACGAAAAGCTATGCCGTGAAACCGTGCCATATATAATTTATC
>CAMWQZ010000188.1 GCA_947176515.1 uncultured Bacteroidales bacterium
TGACCGCGATGAGTGACGTGACTGTTCTTTTGCTTACTTTCTTCATGTTGACTTCAACCTTCCTTCAGAAGGAACCGACCATTGTCTACACTCCATCTTCAGTTTCTGAAGAAAAAGTGCCTATGAACAATGTCGTTACAGTCCTCGTCTCGTCTGCCGACAAGTCAGGCAAATATGAGGATCCGAGCCTGCTCGAAGGTAAAATCTTCATCTCGTTTACAGGTGACGCCGACTCGACTCTCTCAAGCGAAAAAATTCGCATCATGATGCTCGATGAAGCGCTCGCCATCTACAACGAGCAGCACAAGAACAATCCCGTCCAGCTCAATGGCGCACAGAAAGCTGTGTTCGGCCAGACCAACATGTTTGGAGTCCCCTTCACTGAGCTGCCTGCCCTTCTGTCAATGTCTCCCACAGAGCGTGACAAATTCCAGGGCGATATGGCAAATCCCAAAGTTGGTATTCCTATCAACGACAACAAGGACTTCAACGGTAACTACAATGACTTCCAGGTATGGTTGAAAGCGATTTACAACGTTGCTCAGCGTATCAATAAGGACCAAGAATTAGCTTCTCCCGAAGAACGCGGCAACCTCCAAAACCTTTACACCGCTCTTATGCGTAAAGGCCAAGGTATCGCTATCAAGGCTGACAAAGACACCCCTTTCACCACTGTTCAGCGCGTCTTTGACAACCTCCAGACTATGAAGCTCAACAAGTTCAGTCTTATGACTGCGCTTAAATCAGAAGACGAACCCACTCAATAAAGGTAAAGCAATATGGCACAAATAGAACAATCCGACAAAGGCGGCAAAAAGAAAAAAGGCGCCCAAAAGAAGATGTCTATCCATGTGGACTTTACCCCCATGGTGGATATGAACATGCTTCTGATCACCTTCTTCATGCTCTGTACTACGATGATTAAATCTCAGACTCTTCAGATTGTCCTCCCGACTAACGAAGAAGTCAAGAAAGAAAATCAGAATCAGGCTAAGGCTTCTGAAGCCATCACTATGATTCTTGATACAGAGTATAATGGTGACAAACCCGCAGTTGATGCCGAAACTGGTAAGACTGTCCACAACATCTACTATTATGAAGGTGTTGCAGACACTACTTTCTCTACAAGCAAGTACCTCACAAAGGAACAGTTTATCGGCAACCAGAACCGTCAGCCCCAAGGTATTCGTAAAATCCTCCGTGGAAAGAACGAAGCCGTAATGGCTGAATACGAGAAGCTCAAGACTCAGTGGAAAAACAAGGAAATCACTAAGGAAGAGTTCGAAAAAGCAGCTAAGAAGAATGCAGCCGACTCTAACAAGGTGCGCCCTGTAGTTGTGATCAAACCAGGTCCCAACACCACTTACGAAGGTCTTATCAATGCTGTCGACGAAATGAACATCAACCAGATTTCACGTTACAGCATCGAGCTTCCGACCCACACTGACACAGTTCTTCTCCGTCATTACGAACAAGAACATAACCAGACTATTATCCGCCCATTAGTGCGAAAGACTTCAAATCAGTAACCCTTTAACCGTTAATTAAAATGGCAAAAGACGTAGATCTTTCATCAAAAGAGTGGCGCGACATAGTCTTCGAAGGTAAGAACAAAGAATTTGGTGCATATACCCTTCGCGCCGATTCTGTTCGCCGCCACACTAAAGCAATCGCTATCGTACTCATTGTTGCGATCGTTGGACTCGTTCTCCTCGGTCTCTTCTACAACGGTGTATTCGGTAAACCCGATGATGACCAAATTGTATTTCAAACTGATATCGAACTTACAACTTTCGACCAGGATGAGGTAGAAGAGGAAATCGAAGAAGAAGAAACATTTGAGCTTCCTCCCGAACCCGAAGAAATCATCGCTCCGGAAGAGGTTGCTAACGAACAGCAGGTGACTGCCATCCTCGTTACCGAAGATGACAAGTACGAAGAAGATAAGCAGGTTAAGAACCAAGACGAAGTTATGGACAATGCTTCTATGATCGGTTCAGTCGACGTTACCGAAGGTGTTGAAGACTTGAACAAGACCCGAATCATCGATCAGGTAATCGTTGAAGAGAAACCCGAAGTTGAAGAAGTTTATAACATCGCAATGGTTGAACAGCAACCCGAATTCCCCGGTGGTGCTCAGGCCATGTACAAATGGCTCAACGACCACATCAACTATCCTCCTGTTGCAGCTGAAGAAGGCGATCAGGGTAAGGTTATCGTTGAGTTCGTGGTTTCTAAGACCGGTTCAATTGAAAACGTTCGCGTGCTCCGCGGTCGTCATCCGGCTCTTGACAAAGAAGCTATTCGAGTTGTTAAAGCAATGCCTAAATGGAATCCGGGCCGTAACAACGGTAATGCCGTTAAGGTTACTTACACTCTGCCCGTGACATTCAAGCTCCAGCAGTAATTCGCTTTTGAATTCCATATCCCTTCCACTTGAAGAGGCCAGCGTTAATCCGCCGGCCTCTTTAATTTTTTATCAGATAGCGGTCACTTTATCATTTCTTACCGCCTTAATATCAGAAAATATTAGCTAACTTCGCAGTATCGAAATGAAAAAGGCCTGGAACATATTCAAAGTGACCTTATTTACCCTGGTCTTTACGCTGATCGCAGTCCCGGTCAGCCTATACATCATACTTTCCACCCAGTGGGCACAGAACGATATACGCAAAGTTGCTGTCAGCGAACTTTCGGCTCTGCTTGGCACAGATGTCTCTCTTGGCCAAATAGAAATCCATCCTTTCAACCGACTGTCTATCCACGACATAACCGCTCTTGACGATAATGGCAATACGGCTCTTAGTGTCGAAGAGGTAAGCGTAGCATTCGAGTTGTTCTATCTCCTGCGCACAGGTCGACTTGTAATTGACTTTGCCCTCATCGACGGACCTGATGTTGCTCTCTACAAGGCAACCAAAGACTCTCCGCTTAATATAGCCGAGATACTCAGCAACCTCAAATCAGACAAACCAGCCCGACAATCACGTTACGACCTAAAAGTCAACACTGTGATTATCCGCAATGGTAAGATGAATTACGATATACTCGACGCACCTCGTCGCGACAGCGTGTTTGACATAAACCACCTTTGTTTTAAAGATGTGTTTCTTAACGCATATATCCCCCGTATCTCCAACAACGAATATCGCGTCGAGATTGACCGCTTCTCGTTTGCCGAGAGCAACAGTATCCGGCTCCAAGACCTGAAAGCAGTTGCCCACGTGACACCAACAAGCTCGACACTTGAGCATCTGACCATAGTGTTCCCCCACTCTTCACTCTCGTTCAGCCCTGTGACTCTCGACTACCATAACTTCTCAGACCTCTACGAGGAATTTATTAACAAAGGCGTCACAATAGACATAATGCCTGGCAGCATAATATATCCACCCGATTTCTCCGGCTTTGCCATCGGTTTAAACAATCTGACTGACTCTGTCGAGATAACGCTCAACGCTAACATAGCTGCAAACAGTTTGCAGATTGACCGTCTAACGCTTTCACAAATCAATGAAAAATTTTCAGGAACACTTTCAGCCAATATTGACAGCCTTAGTTCTGGTGTAGACGCAGACTATACCCTTTATGACTTAAGGTTTTCTGCAAGTCAAGCCGGCATAAATACTCTCTTGAAACTTCTGCCCGAATCCACTCAAAATAAAGTAGCCAAACAGCTAAGCGGACTTAAACCCTCAGCCTACTTATCCCTCAGTGTATCAGCTTCAGGCAAAATAAAAGATTCAAATGCCAATGCCCGACTCGCTCTCGGCGACAACGCGTTAACACTTTCAGCCCACTACTCTACGCCTGACACATTCAAAACCGTAACACTAAAATCAAACGCTAAGCTCACGTTCGACGACCTTACGTTTGTAAAATCGCCAAACGCTCCCACAGCTTTGCGTGGACACCTCACTGCTAATGCACGTCTGAAGGGTAAAAATCACACCCTTTCAGCAAATCTCGACTCGGCATATGTCACTTATAAAGGCCACCGCTACGGTCGCCTTTCGATTAAGGTTGATTCCGACCCCACCAACTTATCAGGAGAGATTTATTCTGAAGACCCCGATATCAACTTTGGAGGTCAATGTGCATTACAACTCAACAAAGGCCATAAGACAATCGAGGCCTCGCTCGATATCAACCGCTTCGCGCCATATGCCCTCGGACTGATAAACAAATACGAAGGCTATGCACTCTCTGCTGC
>CAMWQZ010000189.1 GCA_947176515.1 uncultured Bacteroidales bacterium
ATTTTTCAAACAGCGATATTTCAAAGGAATATAATTCAAGAAATTTTTCAGTAATCAAAAGCGAATTATGGTTGGAGCCTGAAGGTCACCGGGAGAACGTAAGAAACGTTCACTACATTATCTTTGTAACGGCCGGGGCTCCACTTTGGCATTGCATTTATAACTCGTAGTGCCTCTTTGTCAAGTGCAGGGTGACGACCGCGGAGTACACGAGCATTCTCGATTGCACCTGTCTTTGAAACCACAATCTCAATAATAACCTTGCCCTGAATGCCTTCTTTCGCAGCTACAGAAGGATAGTTGATGTGATTACTGATCCATTTGTACATTGCTTCGGACCCGCCAGGAAATACTGGGATAGAATCGACTTCAGAAATTGAATATACCCTATCTTTATCTATAGGTAGAGTGGATTGATTGTTTAAAGAATCTTGTTGATCCCAGTCAGGCAAGAGTTCTCCCTCAATTTCTCCCTCAAAAAAGTCATCGTCGTCATTTTCGTGCACGTCAACATTGTACTCTTCATCATATTCGGGATTATAGTTGTCAGCATCTTGTTTCTGATTGGAGCAAGATGCCAATGTCAACATTCCGGCTGATAGGCCGGCGACAACAATGGCTTTGCCTGCCATACGGCGTAAGGTTAGCTGATTGTCAAGGTAACGCAGTTCGGCTTCGCATTTTGGACACGTGCCGAGGCAGTCTCCCTGAAACTGACATTCGGAAGTAATGAACTCTATGTCGTTAGCTTCGGCAATTTGTCGCCGGATGTCCTTTAGGATTTTACATGTTTGTTTACCTCGTGCCATAGTGTATTTTCTTTTATTTTATAATTAAAGGAGTCAAAGTTTTTAAATCCGAGAGTAATAAGCTTTTGTTGTGACAATTGTCGGTTTGTTTCATTGTTATAGTTCGGAATAAGCGGTAATCTGATAAGGCATTTGTCGTAAAGATTTGCAGTAGCCAACAGATTGAGATTGCTGAGAACAAGTCGGTTATCGACAAGGGTATATGATGAGTAAATTTCGGGGTCCATATCTTTTATGTCGATAATAAACTGGTCAACGCAGTCTAAAAGTTTGATAAGATTATCGGATGGGATATTAAGGGATGTTTCAACGCGAATCTGCCATTGTGGACCGCATAATTTACGGAACTCATCTATAAAATCAGGATGCAGACACGGCTCACCTCCGCCGAAAGTCACTCCGCCCCCTGTTGCGATAAAATATAAGGAGTCAATACTGACTTTTTCATAAAGTTGCTGTGGTGTTAGATTTTGAAATTTTGGATTTGGGGATAATGTTTGAGGATTGAGGCAATATCTGCAACATAAAGCGCACCCGGCAAAAGCAACAAGCGTAGTTACACCGTCGCCGTCGATGGCAAGACGGTGTCGAGAAATAGCTGCTATTTTTGCGGAGAGACTTGTCATAATGTTGCAAAGATAGAATAAAAAGTTAAGAATGAAGAATTAAGAATGGAAATTTTTTAATGGGAAGGATGGCTTTAGCAATCGGACGAGTCGGAGAGGTCTGACGCTTGTGTATTAGAGGGGTCGGACTGATTAGAATAGATATAAAAAATCCTGCCCAGAGCGGAAGTGCTCCCCGGGGCAGGATTGCAAGCTGTGATTCGGGTAAAATGGTTTGCTAACGAGCCGGAATTATTTTGCCTGATGCTCGTAGCGGAGTGTCATAGTAGGCTGGTCGCATACTTCAGTCGGGCCAAAGTACTGGATGGGGCCGGGATAAACGTAGCAGGTGTTGATTGCCCATTCGTCGCGCTGAGAAGCGAACTTCTGGAAGGGGGCGCCATCGAGACGAACGAGAGCCTTTTGGATAACGGGCTTCATTTCGCCGTGGCGACGCTCCATGTTCATCATCATAGTGATAGGTATACCACCGGCAATCCACTGAATAGCAGGCTTAACGAGGTTGCGAACAGATGACATATAGCCTGTAACGCCAGCTTCGATAAGGCAAGCGGCATTGTAGCCGAGCGCGTAGCAGTAGTCAGCGTCGAAGTTTGAGGGGTCGGCGCAGCGGCCTTCGTAACCAAAGAAGTGGTGCTGAGCAGAGAATTTGCCTGTGAATTTGCCTTCGGCCTTCATCTCTTTGAGGCGCTTTGCAACCATTTCGCTGAGGAGTTTCTCGGTCTCGATGAGTGAAACCTGAACGTTGCCGTGGGGGTCACGGTCGAGGGTGAGCTGACGGGCAACGCCTTCGGGAAGCGAAGCATAGGTTTCAGCGTTGGCAGGCGAAAGATGTTCGAGGACGAAGCGACGCTGTTCGGCGTGATTGAGAGCAGCGAATTTTTCGCCTTCAGCAGCGAGGAGGTCGTTGAGTTCGGCGATAAGAGCCTTCATCGCAGGGATAAACTCGATAAGACCTTCGGGGATGAGGACGGTACCGAAGTTGTTGCCTTCAGCAGCACGGCGAGCAACGATGTCAGCGATATAGTTGACAACCTGCTGGAGTGTCATGTTCTTAGCTTCAACTTCTTCAGAGATGATACAGATGTTGGGCTGAGTCTGGAGACCACATTCGAGGGCGATGTGGCTCGCTGAACGACCCATGAGCTTGATAAAGTGCCAGTATTTTTTAGCTGAATTACAGTCACGCTGGATGTTACCGATAACTTCAGAGTAAACTTTAGTAGCTGTGTCGAAACCGAAAGATGTTTCGATGAGGTCATTCTTGAGGGCGCCGTCGATAGTCTTGGGGCAGCCGATAACCTGCACGCCAGCGTCGATGCTCTTGTAGTATTCGGCAAGGATAGCAGCGTTAGTGTTAGAGTCGTCGCCACCGATGATTACGAGAGCCTTGATATTGAGTTCGCGAAGGATTTCGAGGCCTTTGTCAAACTGTTCTTTTTTCTCGAGTTTTGTACGGCCAGAACCGATGATGTCAAAGCCGCCAGTGTTGCGATATTCGTCGATGATAGGCGCAGTGAGCTCGATATATTTGTGGTCAACGAAACCGCCGGGGCCCATAGTGAAACCGAAAAGACGGCTGTCGCGATTGATTTTCTTGATGCCGTCAAAGAGGCCGCAAATGACGTTGTGGCCGCCAGGAGCCTGGCCGCCAGAAAGGATTACGCCTACGTTGATGGGTTTGCCAGGGACGGGATTGGGGTTCTTTTCGAATTTGAGTTCGGGTAGACCGTAAGTGTTGGGGAACAACTTCTGAATTTCTTCCTGGTCAGCTACAGATGTAGTGGGTTTGCCTTCAACGGCTTTAACGGCTCCGGTGAGGACGATGGGGAGCTTGGGTTGATAAGCCGCACGGGCTTTCTGCAATGCGCTTTTTTTCATTATAATATGAGTTATGTTATCTGTTGTTAGCGGTTTAATATTTTTGTCAATAAGATTATTCGAAAGCGGACACACCAGGGTGTGTCCCTACAATTTTGCGTTTTGCAACGCCATACATACAATCCTTTGGCAAAGTAACGAAAATTTTTTGAGTCCGTCAAATATTGAAGTGATTTTGTTGTTTCAAATCATGCGAGACACAGAATGGCAATCTGGACAAGAATAACACGACTGAACATACATAGCGGATAGACCGTGGCATAGGCAACAGAAGCGCGGTCGCCTGGCAATGCTGTATTGGCGTAATCCAATGCCATCGGATTAGCCATCGAACCGCAAAGCATGCCAACCGTGGTGCTAAAATCTATCTTAAGCCATTTCACCGTAAGCAAGCCTATTATGGTTGTCGGCACAAGAGTAAGTATAGCGCCGAGGCAAATCCATAGGACTCCTTCTGAACGGAACACGGTCTCAAAGAAATGAGCGCCAGAATCAAGTCCCAGACACGCTAAGTAGAGTGAAAGTCCCATCGCGCGAAGCATGAGGTTTGCGCTGACTGTAGTGTAGGTTACAAGATGAAGCTGAGGTCCAAACTTACCGACGATTATGCCCATGATAATCGGTCCGCCTGCAAGGCCGAGCCTTACAGGTAAGCTTATGCCTGGGAAATGAAACGGGATAAGACCTAAAGCTACGCCGAGGACTATGCCGATGAAGACCGCAAACAGGTTAGGCTCGTCGAGAACGTTGACAGCATTGCCAATGAGAGGTTCGATTTTGTCAAGCGCTTTGCCCTCGCCAACGACAATAATCTTGTCGCCAAGCTGGAGGCGAAGGTCAGTTGTGGCCAAAAGAGGGACACCACTACGGTAAACCCTGCTTATATTTACGC
>CAMWQZ010000190.1 GCA_947176515.1 uncultured Bacteroidales bacterium
ACGCAATAGCTGCGTTAATTTCCCCGGCGTTTTAATTTGTTTTTAGGCAATTATAGTCTCGCAATCATCTTATTTATAGATTGTTAATATCCTCAATGCCCTACTCTGTTTTTATTTCAACCCAACATCAATGCCTTAATTATTGTTAATTATAAGTACTTTGTATTGCATGGTACTTTTCCAATGTTTAACTTTGCAGCGTCATGGTGATAAATCGCTTGACCTAATCTTTAATAAAACGACAATCAATGGCAACAAACATCGATAATCTGAAATCACAGATGCGCAAAGGTATGCTCGAGTTTTGTGTTTTGCTTCTTCTGAGCCGCGGCGACGCCTATGTCTCTGAAATCATTGCCAAAATGAAAGCTGCCCACCTTATCGTGGTCGAAGGCACTCTCTATCCTCTCATGACGCGTCTGAAAAATGACGGTCTCCTAAGCTATCGCTGGGAGGAATCCCCTTCCGGGCCACCGAGAAAATATTACGCCATAACCCCTCTTGGCACTCAATTTCTCACCGAGCTACACAACTCTTGGAATGAAATCTCACAGACTGTAAATCATCTTATTAACGAAAACTCATAAACCACCACCATACCGACATGAAAAAGACTTTTCCAGTGAACATCAATGGCAAGGTGTTCTACATCGACGAAGATGCCTACGAACTTTTGCTCAACTATCTCGACCAGCTCCGTTCGGCATTTTCTGACGCCGAAGGCGAAGAAATTGTCACAGACATCGAAGGTCGTATCTCAGAACTCTTCGACGAACGTATCTCTCAGGGCGCAAATGCGATAGTCTACGCTGACGTCAATCGCATAATTGAGATAATGGGTAAGCCTTCCGACATCAGCGAAACCGACGAGCCGCAGGCGACAACAGACGCCGAGGAGTCATCAAATCAAGACTCGCCTCGCACAGAGGCTGCTCCGCAGGTCGAAGACATACCGACTGAAAAAAAGAAGCTATTCCGTAATGTCAATAACAAGGTGCTCGGCGGTGTGTTGAGTGGTCTGGCGACTTATCTCGACTGGGATGCAAACATTTTGCGTGTGCTCTATCTTGTTCTGGCGATTGCCACATATTTCTGGCCACTGACTTTCCTTTACCTCGTGGCATGGATGATTATTCCGCCGGCCAACACTCCGCGGCGTGTCCTTGAGATGCGCGGCGAGCCGGTGACCGTCGACTCAATCGGCCAGACCGTGCTGTCCGCGGCGACTCCGCCGCCTTACGTAGGCTTTATCAAGGAGAATCGCAGCGTGTTCACTCAAATTTTTTCTTTCATTGGCAAGTGCATCATGGGCTTCCTCGGCACTATCGGTGCGCTCGGCGCTGTCGTCGCCACTGGTTTTACCCTCTTTTTCTTAGTCGCCTTCATTGCGGCAGCTGTTTTTAATAGCTATGAGATTATCGACTGGATGCACTGCGGCTCCTCGATAATCGCTGCACTGGCTTTTATGTGTGTCGCAATGTGTTTCATCATACCAGGCATAGCCTTATCATGGGCTGCTGTATCAGTAATATTTAATTCTCGTGGAGCTTCCAAATCAATAATATTCATTGCGCTTGTCCTGGAAATTATTTTTGTGGTGGCGGCTTTTGTTCTGGTAATCTATACCGAGAATTATCAATACTATCATCATTATTATTAAGAGAATCCGGCTTGATTATGAAACTACCCCATCTAATAATCTCCATTGGTGTCGCAGCCAGCTGCCTGTCGTGCTCCAACGGCCTATCATCCTCTGATAACAATGTTGATACCATTTCACTCAAAGGTGAAATACTTATCCCGTATGACGAATTGTGGGAACCGATAAAGCTCTTTGCCTCAGATGATAAAATCTTTGTATTAAATTCAATGTCAGCCGACACTCTGTTCAACGAATTTACCTTGTCAGGCAAAAAGGCATGTAACTTTTTAACGAGAGGCAATGGACCGAACGAAGTGACGCGCATGTTCTCAATCTATTACAATAGAAACAGCAACAGCCTTGATTTTACAGCAGCTAACAAAGAATTGACTCAGCTTAAAGTTTCCAATGGCCAAGCCGAATTAACGCCCATTTTTGAACTAAACCCGGACAATGGTAAAGACATAAATTCTGTCTCGGGTCACGAGAATTGGATGTTTGATAACGGTGTCACCGTTTCAACCATCGTTTCTGATAAAGGTTATTTCGGCGTTTTCGATAGAGACGGGTCTTTTAAACATTTCGCTGTAGACCCAATCCAGCCAGATGACTTTGGCGGCAATTTCTCTGCCGCTGTCAAATACAATTTCCTGCATCCATGGGGAGCTATGAGCGCCGACTGCAAACACGCAGCTTGGATTATGGGTCAGGCCGATATGTTGGTATTTGCCAATCAAAACGCCGACAGCATCAATTTTTCGGTCAATTATGTTGCTCCGCCTAAGGGCATAAATTTTATATCTGATGACGGTGAGCATTTTAACTTTGAGTACACCGATGACCAAACTTTATATTTCTTCGGCGAACCAGCTGTTTCAGACAGCCATGTATATGTCCAATACATCGGCAAGCTGAATTCAGAAATGCGTTCTTATGCAAATGATATTATCAATCATCAGTCAGAGCCAAAATGTGAGATACGCGTATATGATTTCGACGGAAACTTAATCCACATTCTGAGTCTGGACTGCATGTACGGCAATATCGCGGTCAGTCCCGATGACAAGGTTTTATACATTATAAGCGAAGGCTGCGAAGACGGCATAAATATAAGAAAATATGATTTGACCTTTATTACAATTTAACAGCCCTCTAAAAATCTACAATTGACTAATTATTAATCATTTCGCTGATTTAGCGATGACTTTTTCTTATCTAATACTATAAAAACAGCAAAACAAATTTTAATCGTCAATTCAAATTTTATAAAATGTACAACAAAATTACTAACATCCTGTTACCGATGTTTTTAATGTCGGTAACAGCTATTTCTTGCAGTGAATCGCCAGCTAATTATTTATCTATCGGAGAACCTGAATATATCACGGATCTTCCTATAATCAAAAATATAGAATTAATAGATACTGTTGATTGTGAAGTGTATGGCATGAGATCCATCAAAATCGTTGACTCACTATTAATCATCGGCACCAATAGCTCTTGGAATGCATTGTCCACAAAAGACAAAAAGCCTTTAGCCAATTTTTTTAGCAAAGGACAAGGACCCGGTGAATTTAATTATATTCCCAGGACTGGCGAGGGCTACTTTTTCACAAAAAACGACTCTCTATATGTTTTTGCCCAAGACCATAATAATGGCCGCATATTAGAGTTAAATCTCACGAAAGCGGTAGCTAATGAACCATTCAAAGTCACACCGGCCTTTAATTCTCCGGAAATAAATAACATTTGTTGGGCAACAATCCCTTGCGGAGAATGCAAGGCGTTCATATCTCGGGCAAATAATAACTTCACAGGTTTCAATCGTTACGTCGTTGAGCAAGACACAATTTACAGTTTGCCGCTTACACAACAAATCGACCAGATAACAGTTGAGAGTGAAGACGACATCAATTTACTCTCTAAAGTTACCAGATTCAGTCCTCAAGCCGATAAGATTGTCGAATTTATGATATATCTTAATCAGATTAATATATTCTCAATAGACGGAAACTCGGGCAAAACAATCTGTGTCGGCAAAAAACTGGATAACATTTCAAAAATTGAACGACAACCGAGGTTTTTTAAGACTAACACATATATAACAGGTTCAGTGTGGCCTCAGGGGTTTGGCGGCCTTTACTCTGGCTACTCTGAAATAGACGTACAAAAACTGCTTTCTGAACACAATACAATTCAGTTTTTTGATTGGGATGGTAACGGTATCTGTGAAGTAAAAATCCCATATCAGGCTCTTGCATTCGACCTCGACTTTGAGAATAAAATTCTTTATGTTATAAACCAAGAGGATGATATGCTCCTCCGTTATGATGCCTCTGAAGTTGTGGCCATGTATAACAATCACAATTAATGGATCTTTTCCGCTGGCCTCGGGATGATGCCGGCGGTATTTTTTTCTTGCCATTGAAAGGCAATTTTATTATTTTTGCCACATGAAACTCGCTATTAAAAATATGGTGTGCAATCATTGCGTTTCCGCGGTCCGTCAGGCACTCTCCGACCTCGGCTTCACGCCACTGTCA
>CAMWQZ010000191.1 GCA_947176515.1 uncultured Bacteroidales bacterium
CCTTATAGTTTTTGGGGGTGTATGAGATGTTCTTATCCCGAACTCGCGTTATTAGCCCTACCTGGCCTATTAGTCCTACAAGACTAATTAGTCCTATAAGACTAATCAGCTATAACCTTCACGCTCTTTGAGCCTTCGCGCTTGATGTAAAGCTTACCAGCCTGAGGATTAGTCACCTTCACGCCCTGCAGGTCAAAGTATTCAGTTTTACCGCTCTCTGCTGCATTGACAACGATATTCTCAATGCCCGATGTCATATCGAAGCCTTCAGGCAACTTTATAGCTGTCATGCCTTCTGAATCGGCAATCCACCAGTCAGCGTTATCAAACTTGAGCATAGAGAACAACAGAGCCTCCTCGGGAAAAGTCAGCACACCGTCTTCGATAACTCCGCCGAGTTCCAGTTCCATGCACTCCTCAAGCATATATCCTGCTGCAAGGAAATAATTGACATATGAGTTTACGCGCATCAGACCATACTGGCTTGACTCCATGCCAATAGGCGATTCTTCGATATAGATACATTCAGGCTCTGTGGCATTGATATAGATATAATGATGATGACCAGCATGCTTTCCGCTGAGTGCTCCATATTCTTCGATTCCTGCGTATGGGTCAACGAGACGATAGCGGCCGGGCTCGTCAATGCTCTCCTGAAGCATACACTTTGTTGTCTGAGAGGGAATGTTTGAAATCAAATCCTGAAGGAAGCCATCAGTAAACTCTGCTATACCGCAGTCTTTCCAACCATCGGGATTTTCATCAATATAGTAATAGGTGCACCAATCGTAAGCCACCATATCATTTGACGCATTAAGACCTACCACTATCAGAGTCTCCTTTGCAACTTCGTCCATCTCATAGCTGAAATCATCGCGCCATGTGAATTCGCCGCCCTTGGCAGCTATGGTTTTCACATAGCTTATCATTTCATCCTCCTGCATATCAGCCACAACCGCATAGCGCACTGTTGTCACGCCCTCTCCAAGGGTCAGATTTGCCTTAAACGTGCGGTCTGTCAGACACTGCGACACCGGCGTCAAAGTCAAATCATAGTCAGTCAGTTCTATACCAGGCAACACGATGCGGAATTTTCCTCGACGGTTAGCGGCTATCGCATTATTATCCATACCTACGGCGACAGAAAGCACAGGACCGGAGATCACACCGTCTTTCAGTGTCAAATTATAACTGCTGTTTACTCCAATAAACACTTCGCCCGAGCCAATATCAAAACCCGTCATTGTTTTATGGAAAATCACATCATCGGGGTCTGTAGCGTCGATGTCGATATAGCACTTACCCTCAGAGTCATATTGGTCGGGGGTAAGAGACTTATTATTTACCGCTTCGATAGCCTCGGCAAAAGCCTTACCATAAGGAGCGATAACTCTATAGAGAGGCGAATCATCCTCTGCCTGTTGAATTTCCACTTGATAGGTCACCGGCTCCCAGTTGAGCAAGTCGGTAATCATATCATCGGTCATCCAACCCGTGCCGATTGGTTTATATTCAACCTCATCAGCAAACACATTCTGCGCCGTCATTGTAGCCAGAGCCATCACAAAAGAAAGAGTAATACACTTTTTCATAAGCAATTTGTTTTAATTATTATATACGAAATAGACATTTTGACCACAAAACTATAAAAATATCTACAAACCGCCAAATCTAACAATAAAATATCCAAAAATTGTCATAAAAATGACTATTTTTGTAGCGTGGAAATAATTAAGCAAAATATGCGACGATTTGCGCCTGTATCTGACGCGACTTTCGAGAAAATCGCGTCAGCCTTGACACCGTGCCGCTTCACAAAGCGCAGTTTGCTCGTCAAAGAAGGCACACTCGCTAACGCCGCATTCTTTATCAAAAAAGGAATGACTCGCTCCTACTGGATGGTGGATGGCGAAGAGATTACAACCTCATTTTCGACCGAAGGCACATTAGTTTTCAGTATGGACGAAATATATTATGGCAAAAAGAGCGAAGAATATGTCGAGGCAATCGAGGATATCGACGCATACCGCATACCTGCCGATACCCTACGACGCCTCGTAACTACTGAGCTCGAGTTGTCTGTGTGGTGGGGAGCCATACACCAGTATGAGTACCGCCGGCTCCATCGTTCCCACAAAGAACGACTCACCCTCCCTGCCAAGCAGCGCTATGAGGAGTTTGCCAAGCAGTTTCCCGACGTGTGCCGTCGCGCCCAACGCTGTTATATAGCCTCATATCTCGGAGTAACCCCCTCGACACTCAGCCGCATCCGTGGATGCCGTTGATTACCTGAAAATCACCTTCTTGCCATTATGTATATAAATGTAGCCGGGTTTGGGGCTATCAACCCGTATGCCTTGCAGATTATAAAATGGCTGAGATTTATCCTCATCTACCATAATGCTCTCAACTCCGGCAGTTCCACTACTGAACTCGCTACGTGCACACATATTATTATGATTTTCCGCGCTTATGACAGCACCTTCTGGTATAACGATTGTATATCCCCATTCATCGTCACGCTGATAGCCTCCGAAATCACACATCATATCCCAACAGTTGGCATCATCACTGAGCCAAGGTGTGACTTCCATAATGAGCTGCTCAGTCGGATAAATCTCATAAAGTTGAATTTTTGCATTTTCGGCAATTTCTATCGGACGGTCAAATGTAAAGGTGACCTCACCTAAAATATTGGAATGGTCTGTGTAAAGACTACACCATGTGTATGTAAAAGGGAGCGATGTGGGGGTATATGCACCGATAAAGTTAAACACCACTTCCTCATTGGTGATATCCTCGCGATATTCAGAACTTACACTCCCTGCAGGCAATACAAGTCTATAGTTTACGCCGTTGTCAAATGTCATGTAATCTTTGAAAACGGGGGAAGCCTGACCTAAATCCCAGTCCCAGGTCACGTAAGCCGGTAATTCAGCAATCTTTTCATCTTCACGATATAGGTCAAACTTAGGTTCTCCAACTGCTTTTGTCTCACTACTCCAATAAAACACTATGAAATGTTTTGAATCTGGTATATGCACTCCATCTTCAATACCGAAGGTTGGCCCGAGGGATGACGGGACACTAAACTTTTGCCTCGTTGCGCCATTGACAAGCTGGAAGCCCTCCTCCAATTCCGTCCAACCGATCACCCCTTCTGGGATACATAACTCATATGTCGCACCTTTGGGCAGATTCTGTTTCTCAAAATGCACATTTAGAACACCTTCAACACTTCGGTCGCTTTTGTTGTTGATGATTTCGAGCGTTGTAGCCTCTGCCACTACAACATTATTGCACTTAATGGTAATTGGGGTCGTAACTTCGTCCATAAGTTTGATTGCGCGGTCAAACTTCACTCCAATTTCTTCAAGCGGATAAACAAATGGTCTATCTGTTTTAACCGTGTATGACACGGGCCACATTATCGGAGCATATCGGCTATCATTACCAGCTACAGCTTGCAAACCAAACATTGTGCAAACAATTGTGATAAGTAATTTTGTTTTCATATGTATTATTACACTTTATTTATTACACTTAATCGATTAAACTCTGTATATCGATGCAAACGGGTTCTCCATTTACTGTGAAGGAAAGAATGCAGTCCTCAAATTCTTTTAGCTTCTTAAATTCGAGTATAATGATGGAACTTTCGCCCCATAATGCATCTACTTTCTTAGCTTTAAGCATTTCTCCATTGTTATAGAGCTTGACATTATCTACTGATAATCCATTGGAAGCATCATAGTCTGAAGCAGGTATTTCGACTTTGATTGTCGTTTTACCATGCTTGTTGTTCAGCCCCATAAATTTTGGGGCGGCAAACGCACTGCCCAATGAAAGCAGAACGAAAGTAAGTGAGAGTAATAATTTCTTCATTGGCTGAAATATTTTTTTATTTGCCGCAAAGTTAAAGACAATAAAAACAAAAATTCTCAACATATGTTGAGAATTGACGACAGAAAACAATTATTTATAGAGATTACCCAAGCAATTCTTTCCGTATTCGCGAAAGATGTGTTGGCGTAATCTGAAGATATTCCGCAATCTCTTTTTGAGGCACATCCTGCTCAAGCTGTGGGTACTGGGCTATCAGTGCTTGATAGCGCTCGGATGGCGTGCCGGCTAATAATGAGCAGTAACGGTCTATTAATG
>CAMWQZ010000192.1 GCA_947176515.1 uncultured Bacteroidales bacterium
CTGAAGCGAATCTAACCGACAAGTAAATATCATCTATAGATAATCTTGACCTGCTCCTATCAGAGTCGGTCAAGATTATTTTTATGCCTACATTTAGGACTTTAGAGTTCCGCCAATCAGACAAAAAGAGAAACACAATTTGTCAATTTAAGCATATTTAACAAATGGGGGGGGTAAAAAGATAAAAATTCTATAAATTTGCAAAATCTTATGGATGGCCTTTTAGACCTTAATTATATCGCGCTATAACATTATTAACATAACTAATTCTAACAAAAAGTATCATGAAACGAAGGCTAACACTTCTTTTTACCCTTGTTTCGCTGATAGTAGGCTGGGCACAGGCTCGCACTGTGACAGGTCTGGTTACTGAAGCAAGCACAGGCGACCCGGTGATCGGAGCGTCAGTACGCTGCAGAGATAACCTTAAAATCGGCACAACAACAAACTTGGACGGAAAATTCACTCTTAATGTTCCGGACGATTGCAAACACCTGATGGTTTCATTTACAGGCATGGAAACTCAGGAGGTACAGGTGGCAAACTATGTAACCGTAGCTCTTAAAGAGTCTCTGTCTGAACTTGACGAGGTAGTGGTTGTAGGTTACTCTACCACCACCAAGCGCGACCTTATCTCGTCGGTTTCAACTGTCAATGCAAGCCAGATTGTAAACTTGCCTGTCACTAACGTGATTCAAGGTATGGCCGGACGTTCACCCGGTGTGATTATCAGAGCAAGTGGCGGCGGTATCAATAACCGTCCAAATGTCAGCATCCGTGGTGGCGGCACACCCCTCTACGTTATCGATGGCATCATCCGCACCGAAGATGACTTTGCCAACCTTGCTCCAGATGACATCAAGGACATATCTATCCTTAAAGATGCTTCTGCCACCGCAATTTATGGTTCGCGCGCATCAAACGGTATTATCCAGGTCACAACTTTTAATGGCAAGAACGGCAAGCCGACACTTGAATACGACTTCAACGCTTCATGGTCACAACCCAACATCTGGCCCGAACAGATGGACGTTTGGGACCGCGCTGAGTGGATTAACAAGGCTCGTGCAAGCGAAGGCCTCACTCCTTATTTCGACGAAAGCGCTATCCAGAAGATGAAAGACGGCTCAGAGCCTCTTACATATAGCAATACCAACTGGCGCAAGGCAGTGCTCCGCTCTTGGGCTCCCCAGACTAAGCACGCCGCCCGTATTTCTGGCGGTAACGATATCAACCAGTATTTTGTATCATTAGCTCACACTGACCAGCAGTCACTCTTCAAAAATGACAACAACTGGATGAAGCGTACAAACTTCCGTATCTCTGATAACATCTTCTTTAAGGAAATCGGTCTTCATGTAAACGCTGCTATTGACGGATACTGGCAGGAGGAATCTACACCATCAACATCAACAGCAAACAGCTATTATGGTGTGTTCTCTCATATTAATAATAAGAGTCCG
Source organism: uncultured Bacteroidales bacterium (assembly GCA_947176515.1). Classification (GTDB taxonomy): domain Bacteria; phylum Bacteroidota; class Bacteroidia; order Bacteroidales; family Muribaculaceae; genus CAG-873. Next base: position 1,464 of record CAMWQZ010000192.1, read on the forward strand.
TTGATTCCTGCATTCAACAGCCTTGGCCTCCCCTACAACACCACCGACAGCCCCGTTGCCGAAACTGCAAAAGACGCCGGTTACGTGCGTAACAAATATGCTGTCATCAACGGTAAGGGCGACATCATCTGGGATTGCCTCTGGGTCAAAGGCCTCAGAATCCGCTACTCTGGCAACTACCGCTACAACTCAAACACTCAAAAGAACTGGCAAAAGGACGCAGCCAAGTATGACTGGGATTCAGACATACCCTCTTATGATAACAAATCGCGCCTTTATCATCAGGCATGGTCTGGCTACGCATTTACCAACCAAATTTTTGCAGAATATAACAACACATTCGGCAAACATTCAGTGTCAGCTCTCGCCGGCTATGAGGACTATTACGAATGGACTGAAACTGGTTGGGAACGCCGTATCGACTACCAGTTTAACATCGACCAGATGGGCGTAGGTCCCGAAGCCGGACAGCAGAACGGCGGCAGCGAGGCAGAACTCGGCCGCGCTGCGTGGATCGGTCAGGTGAAATACAACTTTGACAACCGTTATCTCGTAGAAGGTAGCATCCGTTACGACGGTTCAGACCGTTTTGCTCCTGGCAAACGTTGGGGTGCATTCTTTAGCGGTTCAGCAGGCTGGCGCATCACTCAGGAAGAGTTTATGCAGAGCCTCGTCGAGACCAACATCCTCAACAACCTCAAGCTTCGCGCTTCTTATGGTGAAACAGGTCTCGATACATCAGCAGGCCGCTTCGCTTATCTGTCATCTTATGACCTCAATAACCAGGGCTATGTAGTGAACGGTAAGTTTGTACCGACATTCTCAGAAGGCGCTCTTCCCTCACCCGACCTTACATGGTACACTACTCGCCAGACCGACGTCGGTCTTGACTTCGCTTTCCTCGGAAGCCGCCTCTCTGGTTCTGTCGACTACTTCTACTACTCAACCAAGGGTTACCTCGTAGCTCCGACAGGCGAAAGCTACCTTAACCAGATTATCGGCATCAGCATGCCTCGAGTAAAATCAAACAGCGAGTATCGTCGCGCAGGTTGGGAATTCCAACTCGGCTGGCATGATATCGCAGGTGATTTCAGCTATAGTATCAATGGTAACTTCACATGGTATAACTCTTTGTGGGCATGCATCGCCGACGAAGCCGAAGCCCAGAAGATGAATCCTTACACCCGTCAGCAAGGTCGCAAGGAGAATGTCTATGGCCGACTCTATCACAACTTAGGCTACTACACAAGCGCCGACCAGATTTATAACAGCGCAGGTTATGTCAACGCGTTCAACTCAGGTTATCTCCGTCCCGGCGACCTCTGCTACGAAGACACCAACGGCGACGGTCAGATTACATCTGATGACCTCCGCTATCGCGGCTCTCAGAGCTCGCCCCACGGCCAGTTTGGTATCAATATGCAATTCAACTACAAAGGATTCTATCTGTCTGCCCTTCTGCAAGGTTCAACGCCGTTTGACCTCTATCTTCCTGCCTCAACCGGCATGCAGACCGGTCAGACCGGACAGCTCCCCGTGGTCTTCGATTATCAGACAGACTACTGGCGTCCTGACAATACAGATTCAAGATTCCCACGTTTGATGAGTAATACCGCAAGCAACTCTAACAATAACTATATCAGCAGTGACTTCTGGCTTATCAACGGTCAATATATCCGTTTGAAAGACTTCCAGTTCGGTTATGACTTCAAATACAAGCTGCTGAAAAAAGTCAATTGGCTGTCACGTGCGCGCATCGGCATCTCAGGCGAAAACATCTTCACTATTTCTAAGGCGAAGAAATACGGCATAGACCCGGAAACCGCATCGGCTGAGCACTATGGTTATCCCGTAGAGCGTGTTATTGCCTTCACTCTTAACTTAGGATTCTAATCACTACATTTTGACGACAATCAAATGAAACTAAAATATATTTCAATTCCGCTTATCGGGTTAAGCATGCTTGGTCTAAGCTCATGCATGGACACACTCGATACTCACCCCACCGAAATATTTTCAGAAGCGGAGGTGTGGGGAAGCAAATCGACTGCCCTCGCATTTGTTGAAGGCACCTACAATACCGTGATAATCAATGCACGCCTTGCTGGCAGCGGCACATGTGTCCAGTGGGCTGCGCGCACGCCTGACGGAGCCCAGTGCAGTCAGGTTGGCGAAGGCATCGACGGCGTTGCCACCGAACTCGGACTGAGCACCAGCACAGATATGGGCATCAGCCTGTTTGGCACTCTGCGCCGTTGTAACCTCATCATTGAAAAAGCAGACGAGAGCACAACGCTGACTGACGGCGAAAAAGCCGAACTCGTGGCTCACGGACGCTTCTTGCGCGGTCTCGTGTTCTACTGGCAGACAAAGACAATGGGTCGCTTCGTGCCGGTGCGCGAGGTCCTCACCGAAGCTGACAGCCTCAAGGCTGACATTCCTATGACCGCGTCTGTAGCTGAAAGTTATAAACTCGTGATGGAAGACTTCGATGCCGCTATACCCTCTATGCCGACTACCGCATCGTCGGGCCTCCCCACCAAATATGCAGCCGAGGTTATCGCAAGCCGTGCTTGCCTCCAGGCATACGCCTACACCAATGACGCAACATATCTCGACAAGGCAATCACTTATGCTAAGGACGTAACCGACAACGGCCCGGCGCTATCGTCGAACTACGGCGATATGTTCAATGA
>CAMWQZ010000193.1 GCA_947176515.1 uncultured Bacteroidales bacterium
ACATACGAAGGGCAGATTACCGATGTTGCCCTCACCGGCCACCTGACAATAACCGACCGCAACGGTGTCGCCAAGACCTATGCTTTCAAAGAAATCTCACCGATTATTAAAAAAAAGAATAAAAAAATTCGGTGTGAGTGAACTTTTCGTCGGCCTCCCATGTTATAACTAAAACCAATAAATTCATTAAATATATATTATGGCTTACAAAATTGACCAGATCGAAGGTATCGGTGATGCCTACGCTCAGAAACTCCAAGCTGTCGGTGTTGCTACTACCGAAGAACTGTTGAAACGTGCCGCAACTCCTAAAGGCCGTGAAAAACTTGCCGAAGAAACAGGCATTTCTTCAAAACTCATTCTCAAATGGGCTAACCATGCTGACCTTTTCCGCATCAAGGGCGTAGCCGGTCAGTTTGCCGAATTGCTCGAGGCAGCCGGTGTTGACACAGTTAAGGAACTCCGCCATCGCGTAGCCGCTAATCTCCACGCTAAGCTCGTCGAAGTCAACGACGCCAAGAATCTTTGCAATCGCGTGCCTGCTGAAAGCGAAGTGCAGCGCATGATTGACCAAGCCAAGGAACTTGACCCCGTCATGACTTACTAAGATAAGATATTATCCAACACCAAAAAATCCCGGTCCTCGCAAACGAAGGCCGGGATTTTTGTTTGTTGTGATGTGGGTTGAAAAAATGAATTATTCCTCTGGGTTGGTTGTGGCGACGTCCTGAGTCGGAGTCTCCTCGGCCGGAGGCAGTGCGAGAGGCAAAGTCTCGAGGTCGATTTTAATTTTTACATTTTCGTCCTCTGCGACAGGCGTGACGCTTTCTGCAGCAGTGTCAGGCTTGCGTTTTTTACGAGGTTTCTTGGGTTTGGCTGGAGGAGTAGGGGTGGTGACGTCAGTGCCTTCTGTTTCCGTTTCTGTTTCTGGCTCGGCGGTTTCCTGAGTCTCGGTAGCCGCAGGCTCAGTCACTTCGCTTTTGGGCTGTTTCTTTTTCTTGCGCTTCTTTGGCTTTTCTGCTGCCGGCTGCTGCGCAGTTTGCTCCGTAGTCTCAGAGCTGTTGTCATCATTTGAGTCTGCGCTGTTACGGGCGTTGACCTTGTTTTCTTTCTTATCCGATGATGACGAACCGCTGTCCTTATCTTCGTGGAGGCAAAGTTCGTTGCGCTTGTCGTCTAACACTTTATACTCGAGATATGCGAGCGACTGGTCGGGCATTATCTTGAAGCAGCGCCCGAATTGGCGGCGCCACTTGCCGTAGAGCGATGTGAATATGCCTTTTTTTATGTAAGCATCGACAAACGGATGGACATACATTATAAAATTACGCAGGCCGAGCACATTGACTATATAGTCAAGCTTCTCGCGAAGAGTGTCGGTGAACAGCAATGATGGCTCAACCTGACCTTTGCCGTAGCATGACGGGCAACGCTCTGAGGTGGTGATGTCGAGTGCCGGGCGCACACGCTGACGTGTAATCTGCATCAAGCCGAATTTGCTAAGAGGCAAGATGTTGTGACGCGCGCGGTCGTTAGCCATAATTTCGCGCATATGGTCATAGAGCTGCTGGCGATGCTCGCTCTTGGCCATGTCGATGAAGTCAATGACGATGATGCCGCCCATGTCACGCAGACGTAGCTGCCGGGCTATCTCGTCGGCGGCGCGCAGGTTGACTTCGAGCGCGTTGCTCTCCTGGTCGTTGGTGGCCTTGGCGCGGTTACCGGAGTTCACGTCGATGACGTGGAGTGCCTCGGTATGCTCAATGATTAGATAAGCACCTGATTTGAAAGACACTGTCTTGCCAAACGATGATTTAATCTGTCGTGTGATGGCGAAATGGTCAAAAATCGGTTCGTCGCGCTCATACAGTTTAACCGTGTCTTTGCGGTCGGGAGCGATAAGGGCTACATACTTGCTTATCTGCGAGTAGATGTCGGGGTCATTGACCGTGATGTTTTCGAATGTCGGACTGAATATGTCGCGTAGCATGCCGACGATTCGGCTCTCTTCTTCGAAAATCAGAGCAGGAGCGGTGACGCGCTGTGCTTTTGCGATAGCGTCCTCCCAGCACTTGATGAGTGTTTTGAGCTCATTGTTGAGGTCGGCGACGCGCTTGCCTTCGGCAGAAGTGCGCACGATGACGCCAAAATTTTTGGGTTTGATGCTCTCTATCAGCTGACGGAGTCGAAGTTTTTCTTCGGTTGTCTTAATTTTTTGAGAAATAGATATCTTGTCGCTGAACGGTATGAGCACCAGGTAGCGGCCCGTGAATGTGATTTCAGTTGTCAGTCGCGGACCCTTTGACGAAATGGGCTCCTTGACAATCTGCACCAGCAGTTCCTGGCCGGACTGAATGAGGTCGGCTATAGAGCCGTGTTTGTCGATATCGGGCAGTAGTTTTTGCTTTGACAGCGATGGCACTCTCTGCTTGTCGTCGAGCAGTTGCTTGACAAAGGCTGCATAAGAGGCAAAGTGAGACCCGAGGTCGAGATAATGGAGGAATGCATCTTTTTCGTAACCCACGTTGACAAAGGCGGCGTTCAGTCCCGGCATCATCTTCTTGACTTTTGCCAGATAAATATCGCCGACCGCATACGAAATGTTTCGCGCTTCTTTCTGCAGAGACACGAGGCGCGAATCTTCGAGCAAAGCGAATGATACTTCGCTCGGCTTGACGTCTACGATGAGTTCGCTTTTCATTTCTTTAGTGATGCGTGGATTAAGGGGAACAATAAAAAATACACAAAGAACAAAGCTCGTCCGGGATGCTATTCCCTGTGAAGGAGTCCCCGAATCAAGTTTGTTCTTCGTATAGCGTTAGCGTCTAATCTTCACAGAAGATTATTTCTTCTTATGACGGTTTTTTCTGAGACGTTTTTTGCGTTTGTGGGTAGCCATCTTGTGGCCTTTTCTTTTCTTTCCGCTTGGCATTTTACGCTAAATTTGGAGGTTAATAGGAATTTGAATTATTTCACATCTTCCATGAAGACCTTAGCAGGCTTGAATGCCGGGATCTTGTGAGCAGGGATGATGATAGTAGTGTTCTTTGAGATGTTGCGTGCAGTCTTTTCAGAACGAGTCTTAACGATGAAGCTACCGAAACCACGGAGATAAACGTTCTCGCCGTGAGCAAGAGAATCCTTAACGATTTCCATGAACTTTTCGATAGTTTCAAGAACTGCGGCCTTTTCAATGCCAGTTGTCTTTGAAATTTCGTTTACAATGTCGGCTTTTGTCATAGCTGTATTAAACTTTTTTGATTTATTATAGAATGTCGTTGATATGCAATTTATTACGGCTTTCTTTGCTCTACCATAAATTTTGCAAGTGCAAATATCGTGTTTTTTTTTGAAACACACGCAATTTTTTGTGCTTTTGTGGTGATATTTTTGTTTTTACACCCGTTTTTTATGAAATTTTGTGCTTAAGGCGCACCTCAGAAGTGCTTCTTGAGTTCCGTGAGGCTCAAAATCGTTTCATATGATTCCCGGCCATCGCTTTGCGAACTCTCCTTGTTGCGGCAGAACCAGATAGCCTCCCATCCGGCGTCGAGAGCCCCCTGAATGTCGGCCGTGAGATTATCACCTATAATAATATTGTGCTTATCGCGTGACCCGGCGCGCTCCATCGCGTAATCAAAAAAACGTCGGTCCGGCTTGTTTATCCCGGCGTCATCGCTCAGCACCACGGGGTCGAAATATCGGTCGATGCCCGACGAGCGCAACTTATTATATTGCACCTCCCGAAAACCGTTGCTCACTATACCCATCTTATAGTCGCGCTCCGAGAGATAGTCGAGCAGCTCGCGAGCCCCGTCAACCAACGCGGTTTTCTGTCCCAGGCTGTCGAGATATAGCTTATCAAACGTCACGGCCATGACCTCGGCGTCGGCAGGCGGCACTCCTCCTATGCGAAGCGGACGGGCAAAACGCTCCGAGCGCAGATAGTCGCGCGTGATGTCGCCTCTGCCATATTGCTCCCATAGTTCGCGGTTGATTTTATGATAGATTTCATCCCACTGCTCGTGGCTTTCAAACCATCGGCCGAGTCCCTGCGATTCATATAGCTCACGCAGGCACAGCACCGAATTGCCGCTCATATCCCAGACCGTATCATCAAGGTCAAACCACAACATTACATCTCTCGTCTCCAT
>CAMWQZ010000194.1 GCA_947176515.1 uncultured Bacteroidales bacterium
CCGTTTACACGCAGGTCATCTGTTATTTTCCAATCGTCTTCTATATAGAGGTTGGCTTCGTTGGCCGCGTAGGTCTGGACTGTATCACGAGTCACCACTCTGTTATCATTAAATCTCATGTCTCTCGTAGTTCTGGTCGGCAGAAACGAGTGACGCACGTAATTTGCGCCAAAGCGCACACGAGAGTCATCATTAGGGGTCCAATCAAAATCACCTTTAAAAATCCAGTCATTTACATTATTGTCTGTTGTGAGCTTTGAATGTGACTCTGTGATACTCCCCTCGTTTTTCTCCTTTATATATTCAGAGCGTTTAATCGAAGATAGAAAGCGAGTGTATGCAACTGTAAATTCAGACGTAAGCGTAGGGTTGAAACGGTAGTTGACGCCTCCTTGCACTACAAAATTTCCCCACTTGAAGTCATATTTGTCATTCTCATAACCATAGGAGTCGGTAAACTCATCTCCGCTTTTTAATAAGTCATTTCCATAATATGCGCTCACAAACGCACTAAGATTATTTGAAAAGCGATGATTAATCCTGGCGTTAAAATCCATAAAATAATATTGCATACGCACTTTTTCATCATCATTTTTCGAATTGATAATGGCCAGCATTGGGATAGTCAGCACGTCATACCATGAGCGACGCAGACCGAATAGATAAGAGGTATTCTTGCCGATAGGTCCCGTGATGTTGAACGCGCCCGATGTCAATCCGAGACGTGCAGTGCCGTGAATTTTCTCGGGCATGCTATTTTGAAGCCTAACATCCATGAATGACGACAGACGGCCGTCGTATTTAGCAGGTATCGATGACTTAAAAAAGTCAACATATCGTATTATTTCAGGATTAAATGCTGAAAACAAACCGGCGAAGTGATTAACTTGGTAAAGAGGCACGTTATCAAGCATATACTGATTTTCGTCGGAGTTGCCTCCGTGGACATACATTCCTGCCAGTCCTTCAGTACCCTCGCTGACGCCCGGCTGAGACTGGAGTGTCTTTATCACATCGCTCTCACCAAACATTACCGGCATACGTCTTACCTCATCAGCCGTAATCTTTTTAGCTCCAATTTCAGAAGTCTCTACAGCTGGAGCTTCAAGACGCGACACCACTACCAATTCGCTGAGCAACGCCGTCTTTTCATCAGGAGATTTGGCCTTATAAACGACTGGCTTTGTCTCTGAAACCTTTGTTGTCACTTTTCGCTGTTTCCGCTTTAGAACGACATTGCTACCATTAATTTTATACTCTATGTCAGTGCCGTCAAACATATCGGATAACACCTTTTTCAGCGGTTTACGATTAGCATCGACCGTAATAACTAAATCTTTGAGGAGGTCAGACGAGTACACAAAGTTTTTGCCCGTCTGCTCCATAATTTCACGGAATACGCTGGCTGCCGGCTGTCCGTTTGCATGGATGGTCACATTCTGAGCCATCACAGCAAACGGCAGAGCCACAGCTACAATTAATAGGGATAATAACCGTCTTTTCATTTTTCGATTGTCATATTTGTTTCAAGAATTTCATTTATGGTTGTAACCAGGTCATCAGCGGTGCCTTCATACCGTAGTGACAAAGTGTAGTTTTCAGCATTTTCAGGCAGATTGGTCACCTTTACGCCATACACTTCTTTTATCTTATCAACTACCGTTGGCAGGGCGGCTTCCTCGAAATCGATAACGCGTACAACTTCGGTTGGAGAAGGAGTAACACCTTCAGTGACGGCGGCTGGCTTTGCGGCTGTATGTTCATATTGATTGTAGATGACCGCTGCTGTTGCCGAAAGCACTACAATAGCCGCGACCGCTGCTGCGGCTCTGTAACGTCGCCATTTTGAAGGAGTGGCCAAACCAAGCGAAGCCCACGCCTTATCGACCGAGAAACTGCCTTTTCGATAATATTTTGCTACGAACGATATTTCTTTTTCGTCTGACATAGAAATCAAGATTTAAATCAACTAAAAATCAATGCCTACTTTGACCGCAAAGAACGCATACGCATGATGGCCCTTCTTGCCGGTATCGATATAATTCATGAATCCCATATTATCGAAACCCACATCAAAAATTGTATATGTAATCTGCTTGACAGTTAGCCCGGCTCCAATATTTACACCCATTTTTCGGCCCCAGTTGAAACGATAGCCAACCATCGGAGAAAAATAGACACCCCCACCATCTGTTAAAGAATATCCTATGCGCATATCTCCAAATGGGGTGTATTTCCCAAATTTTTGGTCTGTACGCACATGTAGGAATACAGGTAAAATCCAATCTTTAAAGTTACTATTGTATTGAACCGCTATACCGGCACCAAGGAAGAAATTAGGATTAAATTGATAACCATGTGAAGTCGAGACTCCCGAATAAGCGCGTAATACTTTTTTATTAAAATCCATCCATTGTGGATATTGACGCATACTATTATCCCAATCGATAAAACCACGATAACCGCGTTGGGGCTGAAGGGCAAAGGCGCCAAGTGATACTGCTGCTATGGCAAAAAGTAATAAGATTCGTTTCATAACGTCATTGGTTTAATTATCATTTTTCTGAACCTATGACGCACATCATTCGAAAAAGTCCTATCCCAAAAACAAAAAAGGTAGAAAAAATGGTTTATGACCGGGCGCCAATGCTTCTCGCAAACGTGCAAAAGCCTTGGTCATCTGATTTTTAACCGTTTTTATACTGATATTAAGTTCTTCTGCGATTTCTTCATTTGAGAGGCCGTCACGCTTGCTGAGCAGAAAAATTTCGCGACATTTCTCGGGCAAATCATCGACGGCTTTCCATATTCTGGCATCGCGAACTGATGTGTCGACCACCTCCTCATCAATTTCAGGGACGTTTTCCAGTCCGACCGTCTCTTTTTGCTTTCGGAGATATGATATGCACTCATTACGCACAATCTGATACATATAGCCACGGAAATAACCTATCTCGCTGCCCCCTTCTATCGCCATCCACGCTTTGATGAAAGCCTCCTGAACAGCGTCCTCCGACGCCTCGACATCGCCGATAATGCGAAGAGCATACATGCCGAGGGGCAAGTATAAACTCTTAAAGTGCAATTCAAATTCGCGTCGGGTCATTTTTTTGATAGGCGATGTTTTGTTGAACGCACAAAGTTACAATAATAATTGTTATTTTTGCAAAATAACTGACATCACAACACTGAGCATATGGACAATCGCGAAAAAATTATCTACCGCACCACACTGATTGGTACAGCTGTCAACGCTGTCTTAATCGTGCTAAAATTCTTAGCCGGTTTTGTTGGGCGTAGCTCGGCGATGGTCGCAGATGCAGTTCATTCGCTGAGTGATTTTGTCACTGATGTAATCGTGCTTGTATTCGTTAAGATTGCCAGTAAACCGCGCGACAAAAGTCATGAATATGGCCATGGCAAATTTGAAACTCTCGCCACTGTGATTATTGGCCTTATACTCGTTATTGCTGGTATCGGATTGATGATTAACGGCATACAGCTTGTAATCAAAAGTCTTAACGGAGAATGTCTACCCCGACCGGGCATGATTGCATTGATAATAGCAGTGGTGTCGATTGTTTCAAAGGAGTGGCTCTATCACTTTACTGCGCGTAAAGGCCATGAGGTTAACTCTCAAGCTGTAATAGCCAATGCATGGCATCACCGCAGTGACGCAATTTCTTCTATCGGAACGTTAATCGGTATCGCAGGTGCGATGTTTCTCGGAGAGCGCTGGCGCATCCTCGACCCTATCGCAGCAATTGTAGTCAGCCTATTTATTATTAAAAGCGGTTACGACATTATGAAACCATGCATCGAAGAGCTCCTCGAAGCCTCATTGCCGGAAGAACAGCAAGATGAGATAATGAAAATAGTTACATCAGTTCCGGGCATAAAGAATGTCCATAACTTGCGCACCCGTCGCATTGGCAACGGCATCGCCATAGATTTGCACGCTAAAATGGATGGTAATTTATCACTTTCAGCCGCTCACGCTATTGCAACTCTCGCTGAAAAGGCTCTAAAACAGCGGTTTGGCAGTGACACATTTGTAAACATTCACATGGAACCAGCTATATAAACAAAAAAATTATCCGTCATCACGACGAATAATCTTCTTACCTTAAATCTAATACCATGAAAAACTG
>CAMWQZ010000195.1 GCA_947176515.1 uncultured Bacteroidales bacterium
GGCTTATGTTCGCTGGTTTCTGACAATTGAGTCTGATCAATGACAACTTGATTGGCGCCATCATAATAACGCTCGACAGTTGAATAACCATAAGAACTTTTGCTATATGCATATGAAGCCTGTGTTCTGAGCTGGGCAGCATCATTCAACTTATTGAGCAAATTGAGTGACATTAATTTATCATTGGGTTGGCGATATCTTTTAGTCGATATAGGCGGTGAGGAACCAGCCAAACGACCAAGTGTCGGCACAAGCAGATTAGTCTGGCTTTCGCCCATTCGGTAAGCATGCACTCTGACCATGCCGTCGGCAAACTCCTCGACATTGCTTATTTTAGCTGTGAGGATTGTCTGGAAATTTTTGTTAAACATCATTCCTGCGCCCCCGAGTCTGTAAAGCGCGTCGTCGCCCCACCCGGCTGCTGCCTCATATGTTCCCATTGGTTTGAATCTTGCCCACGGCTCAAGCTTGATATTGATTGCAACGTCATCGCTAAACCTATCCTTGTCAATCTTTGAATCTTTATGATTATTAAGCACCTGGACAGCCTGCACGTAATCAGCAGGGATGTTATCCGTAGCGAGATTATATTTTCCGTCAAGCAGGTCGAGACCTTCAATATAAAAATTCTTTATCTGCTTTCCTTGATAAGAGATAGCTCCACTATCATCAATCTGTATGCCAGGGATTTTCTTCATAGCGTCTTTGAGCGAAATATCGCCCTTACCCTTGAACGCCTCAAGGCGGAATGTCAACGTATCACCGCGGACATACACCATCGGCGCCTTGACCGTCACCTCTCTCAGCTCGTTGGCCTTAGGAGTTAACACAACGTCGACAGTCGAAGTTTTATTGACAATCGTTTCAACATATTTGGCATAAGACAAGCGCTCGACACTCAACGTTAGACTCTCAGCCGTGGCCTTAGTTTTAATCGCATATGTTCCGTCGGCCTTACTCATCGCATAGCCAACCATTTTCGAGCCATCGAGCAACTTAACAATAGCATTTTCGACTGGCTCTCCGTTTGTATCTACCACACTGCCACTTACCACAGTCTGAGCCGTGGCGGCACTTGCCACCACGGCGAAAAGTATCAAAATAATATGCCGGGTAACACTACTCCAATTCACGAGCCACATAGCCGTTTCCTTTTTTACGGATAGGCACACCGTTGACAACCAGCGTCGCATCCTTTGCATCACTTGCACTCTTTGCCACTGTCACAGATTTTATAGACTCTACAGGTATATGTTTCATCGGGTCATCGTAGCTTTCAAACTCTTTCTTATTATTTATAAACTTATTACGGTCAATTTTAACTGCGTCGGGCCAGTTAGGACGATAGATAGGCACTTCGCCTCTACGGAAACTAATAGCCTCAAACACATGCAGATTATCTTTATCAGCAGCTTTCATTACCAGACCCGGCAGACCGCTGATTTTCCATGGTCCCATCGCCACCGGTATTTCAGTCGTAAACCATGCTCGCCAAGTCCTACCGCCATAATTACCCTCTGCGACCATACATTCGTAGCCACAAATAGTATCAGTTTCCTCTCCAATTTCCCATTCGATTGAATGAGCATCCTCTTCATAGACATAATAGTTAGGCACAATCGAACTATAGACTGTCATCTTTCCGGCCGGCATATTCTGATAGATAATTTCATCGTAAGCATACAGGTTTTGCCAATCTCTCCTATCCGCCGCCCTTATGTCATAATCATCTACGCCTATGATATTACGCACGGAGTCACATCCAAACGTCGTGTAATCGCTGAAACGCCCCACTCCCTCGCCTATCTGCAAGATACATGTTGTGAACTCTTTTACCGTGTCTCCCTTTGCAGGATTATTTATCACATAACTGTACATACACTCATATTCAGGTTCTGAAATAAGCATCTTCGTTTTCCGGTCAAATTCACGGATTGAATCGTTCAAACCATCTTTCTTCTTCATTGTAATAGTCGTTCCAACCGAACCTACGCCAACTACAGTTACGTCTTGGGCTACTGCAGTGAAACTAATCACCGCAGCAACAATCATTGCTATTCTTCTCATATTTTAGTTTATTTGGTTTCTATGTATATCTCTCCGGCCGGATTATTATCTTTTCTAACCGTTATAGCCTTTATGTCAGATGGATTAATCTGATTCAAATCTTCCGAGTCCACCCTTTTACCATCAATGAAAACAGCCGGACCATCCGAATTATTTGAGTCGGCTTCCACAGTCTTGAATACGTGATAATTATATGTGCTAACTATATGCCCACAAAATATCTTGCTTTTAGGATTATTTGCAAACACTGCCAAAGCCAAGACAAGCGGCACAAATGCCAGCACTCTAAGTCTTATATATTTACCTGACGGCTTAACATTCATCATTGACAATCGGCGTTTCAGTTTGCCGTGACTCAGATTATTGCCTGCAAAGCAAACCTTACGGCCAATGACTTTGCCAATCAGCATCAGCTGATATTTCCGCACGTCATATCCGGCAGATACGACTCGTTCGTCAGCTTGAAATTCATGAATGTCCTTCAGCTCGTCGCGCATCATCCATGCCACGGGGTTAAACCATTGCACAATCTGCACAGCATCAGCCACTATTAAATCTATCCAATGACGGGCTTTCAAGTGACTGGTCTCGTGAGTGACAATCATATCCAAATCTTCATCACAATCGCGGCTGCTGACAACTACATATTTTCTCCAGCTGAATGGCGACAACCTTTCATCATCGACAATCACCATCACATAACCATCTCGCTCACTGCGTTTGCCTTTAGCAATCAAACGCATCATTGTGATTTGACTCCACACTCGGCGAACCAACATCACCGCCGCCCCTACAACATAAACCCAAAAGGCAATATGCAACCACATCCTGGTCGTTTCCATCGCCGCTTTAGAAATCGTCGAAACCCCGATAACTCTTATCGGTTCGTCATCGACAACCGGCACATCTAATAATCTGTAAATGGGCAATGCCAGAAATGAAACAGCGTAAATAGCTAAAAGCATCGCACGGTTAAACGACGCCTGACGTAGTCGCGATAGTAGCAGACCGTAACAAGCATAAAGCGCAATCATTGTCAGCCCCGTTACAAGCAGCCAAACCAAATATTCGCCCATAGCTATTTGTTTTTATTCTTGTTTTCGACCATATCGAGCAACTCCCTGAGGTCCTCGGCCGTGATTTTTTCTTCGGCCACTAACGCCGAAACCGCATCGCGATAGCTGCCTCTGAAATAATTGGCTATAACCTTTCCAAGCGAGCGGCTACGGCAATCATCAATCGACGCTATCGCATAGAAGCGGTGTGAGCCGCTGATTGACTCATGGCCGACAAAACCTTTCTGCTCCAATATTCTTACCGTGGTTGCGACGGTGTTGAAATGCGGACGCGGCTCCGGGTAAAGCTCAACGATTTCACGCACGAAAAGCGGCCCATGCTCCCATAGTCGCGTCATTATTTCTTCTTCCTTTTCAGTCAGGATTGATTTTGGTCTACCTTTTAGCATAACGAAAAAATTAGTTACGCTGCAAAGTTACAACTAATTTTTTAGTTTGCAACATTTCCAACTAATTTTTTAGTTGAGCAGCGAATTTAAGCAATATTATTCCTCATCCAAAAAGCACTAACAAATGTTAGCCGATATAATATTACAGTCTATAAAGCACTACATATCCTCCAAAGTAAACAGGCGAGTTTCTATCTTATAGTTAGAAAGGACGCTTGTTTTAATATTCTCAACTTTATCCATAAAAGCCTTGTGGTCGTAGTTACGCTTTTGACGTTTTACTTCGGCCACCTCGGCAGTCTTTCCATCGGTTGAAAGAGCAACAATATCTATCTCGTTTGCTTCTTTACCCTTCTTGCGTTCCCACCATGAGCCAATATCCGAATACTTGTGACTTTCCATCATCTTCAGGCGGAACCATTTTTCAAGTGCCAGACCTGAAAATGTCGGATAGTCTGAAATAACTATCTGACGCAGATACTCAAAGTTATTCAACTCAACCAAGGTCTGGTTCCTATCAAAATAGTTAAACCAGAAACGCAGGAAATTATCGTTAATCTCATATTGCACATTCTGAGAT
>CAMWQZ010000196.1 GCA_947176515.1 uncultured Bacteroidales bacterium
CTTTTGCAAGTTCGGCTCGTGCAATGCCGTTAGTTGCTTCTGCTCAATTCAAAGTAGAGACAGTATGGCAACATGGTGTTATCAATAGGGTGGCTAACCCCATTCCTGGTCTGGATGCAGGATGGACTAAGCCTACTGCAAATGGCGGTACTACTGCTGACACTCGTTTCGCTACTGGCAAAGATGGAAAAATCCTTGTCAACAATCACATTTCAAATGAAATCCAATCTTGGGACGGCAAAGAGTTCGCTACAGTTTGCAAACTCCCTACTGTTACATCTACAGTTTGGAACGGCACGGCCATTTCAACTGACGATGCAGGTAACGTCATCCTCAACTTTGGGTTCACCGATGTCAATGTATCTGTTTGCAAATGGGCAGTGCTCACAGACGGCGTGTTGACCGAGGTAACTCTATCAACTCCTATTTCTGAACTAAACCTCAATGGCCGTCTCGACATCATAAGCCACATCGTCGGTGACGTTACCAGCGAAAAAGGTGGCATCGGCTACTCAACAATCAAGGCTACTGACCATCTGGTAATGTTCCACTTCAAAGGTGATGGCACTAAGGTAACTTCTGTTACTGCTAAAGCTTCTGCACCAGTTGAAGGCCTTGCTGCTGTTTACGGTGCTGGTGTTCAAACTGAAACATATCAGGCTGCTGCTAAACTCCTCTCGATTGATGAAATCCTTAGCAGCACTCATCCAGAAGACGAATTCTATCTACCGGTTGGCAAGTTAGGTCCGTCAACTGAAACTGTTTATGGCTTCGAGGCTGGCGTGCTCGCTAACTATGATGGCACTCTCGGTAACCGTGGTTTCGGCGCAGTCGCCACAATGCTTTTCAACGGTAAAAAATACATCATTCGCAACTATGTTGCTGAAAGCAACCCCAATATCGCGATTCTAACTAATTGGCGCAATGTCATGCAGTTTGGTATCTTCGATGAAGATGGCACATGTGTAGCGACTTGGGAAGGTTCCACTTTCACCAACTCTTATGGTTCGTCTACTTTCGCAGTTGAAATGGTAGACGAAACCACAGCAAACATCTATGTATATGCTGCTACTGGTAACGATGATGATAACTCAGGCACAAAGAAAGGTTGCTATGCTGCTATGGTAAAAGTTACCTTGTCTGACGAAGAACCATTTGTTCCCACGTTCGAAGGCGACGGTACAGAAGCTAATCCTTATAAGATTGCAACTGCTGAAGACCTCTGCAACGCTTACCGCGTAGTTAACGGTCTCGGTTGCGACGTATGGTTTGAGCAGACTGCCGACATCGACATGACTGGTGTGAAAGAATATCACGCTATCGCTGGTTACGATGGCAACTACGCTGCAGTTATCCACTATGATGGTAAAAACCATCTTATCTCAAACTTCGCTCCCGATGGTAAGCCTTTCAGCGAAGTTGCTGAAACCAACTTCTACTATTGCACTTCTGTGTTCGGTGTAGCTTCTGGTGAAATCAGCAACCTCGGTGTAATAAACGCTAATTGCGTAACTGACCATGGTGCAGGTATCCTCGGTGCATATGCAGGCCACTCAAATGCTACTCCTCTTATCCTTGATAATGTATTCGTAACAGGTACTGTAGTTGGCACTGGTGGCTACACTGGCGGTATGTTTGGTACAACCGGTAACATCGTTACAATGACCAGTTGCTTCGCTAACGTTAATGTCAAAGGTGAGAAATTCCCTGCAGGTCTTATCGGCCGCGCAAGCAATGACATCAACCTCGAACGCGTTTATACAGCCGGTACAGTTGAAGGTCCCGACGCTTACCTAGTAATGGGTACTAACAAGGCTCCTGAATTTAACGGCTGGCAAGTAGTAGCATTCAACACTGGTGCTGAAGCTGCCATCGCTCCTGCATTCGAAGTTCTCGACGCAGAATTTGAAGTTGCTACCGACGAGACTAAAGCTACACTTATCGACGAAGTTAAGAATTGGAAAGATTACAGCAAAACATCTACTATCTTTGGTCTCCCTGCATTTGAATGGGTTCCCAACGAAGCTGGTATCACCAATGTTACTGTCGATAATGAAAACGCTCCTGTAGAATACTATAATCTTCAGGGTATCCGCGTTAACCAGCCTGCTGCCGGTTCAATCGTTATCATGAAACAGGGAACAAAAACTTCAAAATTCATTGTTCGCTAATCGATTGTAAATAGTTTTTCTTCCAATAATTTCAGAGGTGCGTCGCCGTAAGCGATGCACCTCTATTTTTATTACCTCTCAGCCATCAACTTTTTTTGTTGGATAAGTATTAAATTCGTACTTTTGCACTGTTAAAACTATCGCACATTTATAAGCTAATATGGTAAATCGCATTCTCATAAGAATTAAAGTCGTGCAGATGCTCTATTCATATCTGCTCACACGAAGCGAGTTCAAGATTGACGCAGCTCCAGAAACAACATCTAAGGATAAAAAGTATGCTTACGCGGTTTATCTTGATTTGCTTTTCCTCACCTTACAGCTTTCGGGCATACGTTTCAAACGCCACAACGGCTCGCTTTCACCGAAGATTGCAACGGAATCTCTTATCGCAAAAAACAGAGTCGGCAAGGCTTTATATGACAATGATACAGTAAAGGCCATTATCCTACGTGGCGGTGCCGCGGTCTCAGAATTTGACCCAATACTACAACAACTCTCTGACAAGATTTCAAAATCAGCCGCATATCGCGACTATAAGAAAATAAAGTCGCCGACATTGGCTGATGACGTGCGTTTCTGGCTGACGGTGGTAAACACCGTAATCGCAAAGGACGAACAATTTGTCGAATTGCTTCGTCAAGACGAATCGTTCACCATTGCCGGATTTAACGCCGGAGTAAAACAGTTCTCTGATACTCTTACATCATATCAAGACTCACGCATGACGTACGTCAACGCCGGACGCGAGTTGAAAGTGTCGCTTGACAAAGCATATGAATTATATTTCAGCCTCTTTGTGCTGATGATGGAGATTACTCGCGAGCAGGCATTGCGCATTGACAACGCTAAGACAAAATTCCTTGCCACTCACGATGACCTCAATCCTAACACCCGTTTTATAGATAACCGCTTCATCGCCCGTCTCGAAAATAACGAGCAGCTAAAAGCTTATCTTGAAGAGCATCCCGTAAGTTGGGCTGATGACCCTGCTCTTATCAAATCGCTTCTCGACAGCATCCTCGAATCTAAGATTTATCAAGACTACATGGACGCGCCGGAGGATGATTATGCAAGCGATTGTGAATTTTGGCGCAACGTCATGCGCACTATTATTCTCCCATCGGATGATCTCGCTGAAACCCTTGAAACCAAGTCAATATTCTGGAATGATGACCTCCCAATAATGGGGACATTCGTTCTAAAGACAATCAAGCAGTTTGCTGGCTCACCTGACGCTGAGGTTGACTTCCTGCCCCAATATAAGGACGGCGAAGACGAAGACTTTGGACCTGATTTGTTCCGTTACGCAGTCGAGAATCGCGAGACCTACCGCTCATACATCGACCGTTTCATCAACGCCTCGCAGTGGGATCCCGAACGTCTGGCTTTCATGGATATCGTAGTTATGATTGCAGCCATTGCTGAACTTATCAATTATCCTGCAATACCCGTTCCTGTGACGATGAACGAATATATTGAAATCGCCAACAGCTACAGCACCGCTCGCAGCGGCCAATTTATCAACGGCATTCTCTTCTCAATCGTAAAATACCTCAACGAAGAAGGCATCATCACTAAAAATTGATTAACCCATAATTAATATATCTCCCATGCTTTACAACACAATTTTACTCCAGGAAGCAGCCCCCCAAGGCGGTGGTTTCTCAAGCATTTTAATGATTGTGGCTCTTATTGCCATCTTCTATTTCTTTATGATTCGTCCCCAGCAGAAGCGTCAGAAAGAAATCCGTAAATTCCGTGAAGGCCTCGCTAAGGGCGACAATGTAGTCACTGCTGGCGGTATCTTCGGCAAAATCCGCGAAATCAACGACACATATTTCCTCATAGAGGTTGCTGACGGCGTTCGTATCCGAGTTGATAAAGGCTCTGTCTATCATTCAGCATCGTACGCAAACGTTGCTGCACAGGAAAA
>CAMWQZ010000197.1 GCA_947176515.1 uncultured Bacteroidales bacterium
ATGAATATTGTGTTCACAGCTCCCGATGGCTCGCGGATAAACGTGATGCATCGGATGAACTATATCTACGACTCTGCGACGGGCGACATTCATTTTGCCTTATGCCGATATGAACGTCAATGGTGTGAAATACCGGGACGATGTGTAGCCGTCGACTCATTGACCGGCAAGGTCGAAGAACTAACGTCACAATCTGACCGAGGCATATTGAGCAAACGAGAGACGCAGATACTGGCACTGATTGATAAAGGAATGATGAGCAAGGATATAGCCGCTCAGTTGTCAATCAGTAAGAACACCGTTAGCCGACATCGACAGGAAATTCTTGCAAAACTTCAGGTTAAGAATTCTCTTGAGGCATGCCGAACAGCCAAGAGACTGGGTTTGCTGTAAAGATTATTCTTCAATAGTCTTTAATTCAGCCACCATTCTGCGAGCAAGCTGATGGTTTTTAATACATTTTATGGCACCAAATATGCCGCCTATGATGCCGCCTGCTATACCTCCGATAATTAGACCTTCGTTGTCTTTCTGGCTGAATTCATAAAACAGCGGAATACATAAGATTATGCAACCGATAATGCTGCCGATGTTGGCCCAATTCTGATAAATAACCACTTTTTTTGCGTGTTGAAGTGCATTTACCGTCGACATAGATGGATAGTCTGCTTTTCTGATAAATGACATAAACCATATGTCAAAACTGCCTAATATGATGCCGTAGAGGCTATAAAAAACGCATAAACCAATTGATGCCTTGACAATTAGATACAAGCCAAAATAAGCAAGCAGTGGGAAAGCGAAGCAGCCCATATAGCCGATGCGATAGCTGCGAGCGAGTTTTTGCTGATTGTTTGTGACACGTTCGCTGACAAGACGCCGGGTGAGATCAATGTTTTTTTGCTTTAGTGCAGCATTCTCCATTGAGAGGGCGCGCCATTCATTCTTTATCTGTTCGAAATCAATAGTTGTCATATTAGTGAGGGGAAATTATTAGTCAGACATTTTTGACATTTTCTCTTTTATGCGGTGCAGCTTGACAGCCACGTTAGATTGGCTTAGACCTGTGATATCAGCAATCTCTTCATAGCTCTTCTCGTCGAGCCAAAGGGTAATGATTGCTTTTTCGAGAGGCTGGAGCTTTGCGATTAAGGAGTGCAAGCGCTTGTAATCAGCAAGTTTCGAGCTGCTCTCAGCGATAATCGGCATGTCTGCTTCAAGAGAAATGTTGTTGGAGTGTTTTTTGTTGCGACGAATCCATGTGATACAAGTGTTAATCGCTGCTCGGTAAATCCATGTCGAGATTTTAGCGTCGCCCCTGAATTTATCAAAGCCGTTCCAAAGATTTATGACAGTCTCCTGATACAAATCGTCGAAGTCGGCGGTTGGCGAAGTGTAGATGCAACACACTTTTGCAATCACCGACTTATATGTGTCGAGTAGGTCGAGAAACTGTCGTTCTTTTTCGTTTTCGATTTGCATAACATCTATATGACGCTCACAAGACAAAAAAATTACATCCACTCATAAGAAAATGGATGTAATTTTTTCAAAATCGTTATGTCGGATGCGTTTAGCGGCCAGATGATTTGATTTTAGATTTGAGATACTGCGTAAACTCGCGATTTGAACGCAATTCTTCGACGGTAAGGTGCATACGGTAGCGCCAATAGTGGCGAGAGTTTGCCGGTACGTTGATTTGCTCCTCACGCGGATTGTTGCGACGGATAGCACCATTGATTGACAGCCAGTCTTGTAAAGGTATGATGCACAGCATCGACGGTGACTTCAAGTGGATGTCTATAATCTGGTCGCATATCCAAGGCTCAGCAAAGTATGGAGCCTCGCCGCTATCATGCAACACGCTGTTATAGAACTGCTGGGTTTTGGCTCGATCTTCTTCCCACCATTGACGTATGCCGCCCATATCGTGGGTAGAAGTTGTGCATACACTGAAATATGGATATTGCCAGGTGTTGCCAAAAGCCGAATTGGGGTCTTTAGGCATACGCTGGATTTCAAGCGATAGGATTTCAAGTTTCTCCATCACAGCCGGAACACACGCCGGAATCATGCCGAGGTCTTCAGCGCAGACAAGCATATCGGTCGCATCAATGAGTGGGGGCAATTTCCACATGGCCTTGCCATACCAGAAATCATTGTGGCGGTGATAGAAGAAATCGTTGTAAAGGCGGTCGTAGCACCAGCGCTCGTAATCGTTGAGCGAACGATATGCGAAGGTGTGTTGGGCGGAGATGCGAGGATGGTATTTGCCTTTTTCGTATGGATCTTCGATAAAAAGCACGTTGTCAATCAGACTCATCAAGGCGTTGCACAGATGGTCATTCTTTTCAGACTTTTCCTGGGCTGCGAAGTAATCAGCAACCTTACGCTGGGTTGCAAACTCAGGTTTGAGCAGATAGCGGCCATTATCGACGCTGTCGAGGAATCGCTCGCGAGCTTCGTCAGAGTATTCGCCGAAGAAATCACCGAGGAACCAGTCCATGATAAACGGCTTGGTCTGAGTCTCCGTGTTAATTAAGAAGTCGTAGCTGTGTCTAAGTTCATCGGGTGAGAATGGTAACGCCGGATTAAACAAGCCGAGCAGACCGTGAAGAGCATCCATCGGTATCTGCCAGATACGGAAGAAGCCAAGAACATGGTCGATACGGTATGCGTCGAAATATTCCGACATTTTTTTGAAGCGAAATTTCCACCATGCAAAACCGTCGCGGCTCATTTCTTCCCAATTATATGTCGGGAATCCCCAGTTTTGTCCGAGAATAGAAAAATCGTCGGGCGGTGCACCAGCTTGGCAATCAAGATTAAAGAGACGCGGATTGAGCCATGCGTCAACGCTTGTGCGAGAAATGCCGATGGGTATGTCGCCCTTGATTGCTACGCCCTTGCTGTTGGCATAGTCTTTGGCCGCATGCATCTGCTTGTCGAGATTATACTGGAGATAGTAGACGAAGTTTATATTATATGTGTTGTCGCACACAAAACGCTCAATTTTAGCCTCGTTGTACTCCGCATATTCGCCCCATTTATTATAATCTGGAGTGCCAAACTTGTCACGAAGCACACAGAACGCAGCATAAGGCTTAAGCCAGTAGTCATTGCGTTTTACAAATTCTTTAAAGTCTTTTGATGCTATGACTTGTTTGCCATTCTGAGCGAAAATTTCACGAGCGTATTCGAGTTTACCTTGAGTCACACGTTCATAGTCAATCTCAGCGAGAGAATTAAGTTCGAGACCAAGAGCATCGTAATAGGCTTGACGGTCGGCATCATTGAGCGAGCCGAGTTCAGTCAGGCGGAGATACATCGGGTGGAGCGCAAACGTAGAATTAGCGTTGTAAGGGTAGGAGTCTGTCCATGTGTGGGTCATCGTGGTGTCATTGATAGGCAGAATCTGTAAGAAAGTCTGGCCCGTCTCTACACACCAGTCAACCATGTCAAAAAGATCGCCGAAATCACCTACGCCAAAATCTTTATCTGTCCTGATAGAGAAAACAGGAATTGCTGTGCCAGCGCCTTTCCACGGAGCTAACGGATTAATAAATCTAAGCCCTGCAATTACGGTTGCGCTATCTGTTTCGGGGTTAATGCCGATATATCTGTTAGAGCCGCTTTCCCATGCGACTAACTCTTTTGTCTCTGCTTTAAGGATAACAAATTTATATTCAGTCGAAGCGTTCAGACCTTTTGTCGGGAGATTGACGGTCCAAACGGGGTAGGCGGCATCGTTCATTACCACGGCTTTCTCAGCGTCCCATGCCCCGAGTTCGTCAGCCGAGCCACATATAGCCAACACTTCGTCAGACTTAACCATTGGGGCAGTCACCTGAATCTGAAGTTTTCCCTTGGCAGGCTTAAGCGCATGAGCGCGTGAGTCACGTTTGCAGATACACTCTGTGAACGCTGACGAATAATAGGGTTTATCCCATGGCTGATCGTGCCAACGGTCAAAGACTTCAACTGTATCAGCATTTGAAGGAAGAAGGAGCAAATGAGGATGCCCCCACTCATGCTTAACGTTTCCGTTTTCGTTGCGCACGATGTAATTGTAATCAAAAGACTTTACATCGTC
>CAMWQZ010000198.1 GCA_947176515.1 uncultured Bacteroidales bacterium
TGCACACAAAATTTATTATCTCGATAAAGTTTACCAACTCTCTGTCGCGACGATAGAGGGGAATCGAGTCGTTGATATTAGACCGTTTGAAAAAGAAACCGCGTCCACAGAGTTTATTTCCGGTGCAGTTCGTCTTGTGCCAACACCAACGAGAGTCGAGATTATCAAAGTCATTTAAAATATTTTTCTGTCAGTCGCTGATAGTCGGGCGTCTGTTTGAACTGTTCAATCCAACAATTCAACGAGTCGCGTAGCTCAGTTTTACTCTTTGGCAATAGCCAGGGCTGGAACTGAGACATTGAGACTGGGGTAGAGATATCAATCTGAGGATAGTCAGCGGCTATTTTTCTCGCTACAGTTTCATTTACTACAGCCTGCTTGATTTCGCCCAATGCAGTCAGTATTACTAATTGTTCGGCGTTATAATCCGGATCTGACATGACGTAGATTGTATCGCCTAATTCATTTGACAGATTGCTTAGTCGGTCTCGGAATGGAGATGAATCAGTAGTCCAGACAGTATCTTTTAATAGATTAATTTGTGATGGCACCATTTCAGTGCTATCGCTCGTATTATCCTTAAGTCTTACCAACACCTGTCGGTCAACGAAAACATCATTAGTTGATAGAAACTCTTTCTGCAACGAACCCGATGCAGGCAATGTGGCTACAACAACATCGAAGTCACCATTTCTCAGTCCGTCTAAAGCGTAATCAACAGGAGCAAATGGCTGAAAAACTAAATTCAAATTATGTGCCTTGGCAATAGCATTAAGCATCTCGTAATCGAAACCTACGGCCGTGTCACCCGAAAAGAAATAACTCGTGGGTGACATTTCAATTGCCACTGCAATTGTATCACCATCGGGATGCGAGAAACTGTTTGCAATAGGACTCTCTTTTGAGCGACTGCATCTGTCAAGCAGCCACATGCTCGACAGCACTAATATTAGCAATGATATAAGTATTGGCAATTTGCCTTTAATCGGTTGGGGCGTCATCTTTATATTGTAATTAGTATATAAAGACTAACAAATTGGACGTGCATTTAGTTAAATGACACTCAAATCAGTTCGCAAAATCTATTGATAGCCCGATTTGAAATCTACGTGGATTGAGCGGATAATTCGGTAAAGAGAAGTAATTATCGCCACCAAACATTCCCTGATTGAAATGTGAGAACATTACATAAAACCTTGTCTTAGATAACTTCATATTTGCATAAGCGTTCATGAACGGATAATTTCCGAGCTTAGTTTCATGCTGATTTGCAAAAGATGCGGTTGCCGGCTGGTAGTTAGGCGCGTAATACTTGGTATAGTAATCGCAATCAACTCCTAACTGGACGTAGAGAGTGGCAATTCTAAATTTAAGATACAGATTTGAGTAAATTGCTAACTGAGGAAGAGGTAAAATGTAGTCATCCGAAGTTTTTTGATATGTTATGCGGTTATCCCAATGTAAGATTCCTAACTTCAGGCGTTGATCTAATCTCGCTGAGAATGTCTGTATGTTTGAGCCATGCTGTTGAGGGACGAAAGCTTCATTGAAATATATATAATTCTGCAGATTTGATGCTTCAACCGAAAGACTCGTGCCGGAGAATGGCAAATCAAGAGTTCCTCCAAAATTTACACGTCTAATTTTGCCAAAATCATTATCCCAAATAAAATGATTTGACAAGTAATGATTCAATAAATAGGGTGGCGCTTCATTCTTAAATCCACCGAAACCGACAATCGAAACTGTATCGCCGAATAATTTAAAACGGGTGGCAACATTGCCTGAAATTCTCAAGTCGCCTGCTTCAGCGCCTAACACACCAAATTCGGCGGTAGCAGCGTAAGTGAGAATTGAACCAGCCTGTTTTGTCAGCTGACCACCGACACGTGCAACATTCTGTGTTGCTTTAGGCGCGATTGATGTTATACCGTCGGGGAATGGCGTAAGATCTTCGGTGCGAGCTAATGTGTCTGCTGTCTGCTTGAATTTCCTGATTTCATAGGACAGATAAGCAGCTAATCCAAATTTAGCATACTTATTAAAACCCTCAAGCAAAGATATTCCGACTGTATTTTCTACTGAAGTAAACGATGTGCGGTCGTCAGTAAAATTAGGCGAAAGGTAAGTGTTTTCAAAAAACTCTTTGGCATCTTTGCTCGAGCCGTTGTTGAACACATGTTTACCTTGTCGATATCTTAGAGTCCATATAGCTGACGTTACCGGGATATAAGTCCTGATTGTTCTCATAGTGTCAGCCTCTTCATCTAAAATTTCCTCTTCATGCCAGAAGCCGATTTTGTATCGATTATTCAGCAATAAGTCAGTGCCTTTTATTCGTGTGTGGGCGTCTGTAAGTCGGGTAGGAATTGATTTGGGGTCAATGGATGCAACACCACCCTGAAGCACTGCCGGATCAGTGATATATAAGGGATCGGTTATACCTCCATTTTCTTTATTTACAGAGTTCCAATGATTAAAGTATCCTTGAAATTCATATCGGTCACCGATATATGACCCTGACACGCCCCATACAAGATTCTTAGCAGCCTGATAGTTATAGCAGCCTTTAGAATATAAATAATCGAGTAGGGCACCAAACTGAGCCTTGGAATTAAAGTTGCCTGAGAAAATCGTTGACAATCGCTCCTGTGAGTTATCGCGTCCGCCAGCCGAATTAAATGACAATAGTGTCATCGGAATACGCGTATTATAGAACTTCATGGTGCGCACTGATGGTAACCAGGTTTCAATTGCGTCTTGGAAAAAAAAGTTGCTTATCGGTTGTCGCTCGACAAGTATCATGTTTATGCCCTCTGCACCGAAGTTACCGGTCGTTGCCCATGCATCTGAGCGCATTGACGGTACTGATTGCTGCCCATAGTTGATTGGTAAAGTATCAAGCGTAGCCGGTTCTCGCAAACCAAGTGGTTCTATTATTTTCCATGCGTATGAAGGAGCAATCACCTGTTTCTTAACAGGCGCTGGCTCAGGTTTACGTTGTGCATTTGCACAGACGAAACATACTGACAAAAGGATTAAAGATAATATCTTTTTCATATGTTGTGCAAAGGTACATAAAAATCGAAAAAGTTTGCTATATTTGCAATTACTTCTGACGGGTCTTTTTAATTCATTAACGACTTTAAATAACTAACTAAATGGCACGAACTGATTATATCCTTAAAAACAGGCAATGGCTGGAAGAAAAAGCCAAAGAACCTGGTGTAATGGAATTAGATAAAAATATATATTATAAGGTAATTAAAAGCGGTAATAAGAACGCTGCTATGCCTAATCGTAACAGTGTAGTTACAGTTCATTATGTAGGCAAGACTATTAACGGTAAGACTTTTGATAGCAGTCGTGGTGGGGCAGCCCCTGCTATGAGACTACGCGAACTTATTCAAGGCTGGATTATAGCACTGCAGCATATGCATGTCGGTGACCGTTGGGAGATTTATCTACCTGCGGAAATGGGATATGGACGGTTCTCTCAACCAGGTATTCCTGGCGGTTCTACACTGATTTTTGATATAGAATTACTGGGTGTTAATTGATTATCACAATTTTATAAATATATAAGACCAATGAGGTTTACTAATACAATAAGCGTAATATTAGCGCTACTTTCACTGAGCGCGTGTAAATCATCAACCGAGTATGTCGACATTTCTGCCGACACCATGAATGATAAAGTGAGAGGCGCATGGGCTGGCAAGATGATAGGTGTAATGTATGGCCGCCCAATGGAATTTGCTGCCAACAGCACGATTTATTCAGATTCTATTTATTGGCAGCCTGAAAATATCGAAAAGGCGCTGATGGAAGATGACATATATGGTCAGCTTAATTTCATGATGACCATGGAGAAATATGGTCAGGATGTTTCTATTGATTCGTTAGCAAAAAATTTCGCATATGCAGACTTTGCACTGTGTCATGCTAACCTTCAAGGCCGTAAAAACTATTTTGACGGTATCCCTGCAGCGGAATTGAGTTTGCCAAGTAATAGTATTCATTGCGAAGACATAGATTTCCAGATTGAATGTGACTTTATCGGTTTTATAAATCCATGTA
>CAMWQZ010000199.1 GCA_947176515.1 uncultured Bacteroidales bacterium
GTACGGGTGTTGTTGTCGGTAGCAGCTTCAACGAAGATAGCGATACCGAAGGGGCCGTATCCTTCGTAAGTGATTTCCTTGTAGTCGCCGGCGTCTTTGTCAGTCGCCTTCTTGATGGCGCGTTCGACGGTGTCTTTAGGCATGTTTGCAGCCTTAGCGTTCTGCATCAGCGCGCGGAGACGGGGGTTGGTCGTTGGGTCGGGGCCGCCAGCCTTGGCAGCGATTGTGATTTCTTTACCGATACGTGTAAATGTACGGGACATGTTGCCCCAGCGTTTCAATTTTCTTGCTTTGCGATATTCAAATGCTCTTCCCATGGGTAGAAGTCTTTTTGATTATTTATTTTGATTTCTTGCTTATCAATTATCGGAGTTGTGCGCCGAGTTTCTTCTCGAGGTTGGCGATGACGCGATTCATCACCTGGTCGATATACTTGTCCTGCAGGGTCTTTTCGTTGTCCTGGAGGATAAGCGATATGGCATATGATTTCTTGCCGGCCGGAAGGTTCTTGCCTTCGTAGACGTCGAAAAGGGCGACGTCGCGCAGCAAGTTGCGCTCGCTTTCGCGCACAACGCGCTCGATATCAGCCATGCTCACCGATGAGTCAATGAGCAGCGAGAGGTCGCGTTTGACGGGGTGGGTCTTTGGCAGGGGAGCGTAAGTGACGTTGCGCTTCACGGCCAGGGCGACGAGGGCCTTCCAGTCAAGTTCGGCGAAGAATACGGTCTGGCGCACGTCACAGCGACGGGCGATGTCGGGCTTGACGATACCAAGTTTGCCGAGCTGTTTGCCCGAACGGGTTGCGATAGACAGCGCTGCGGCAAAAATTTCGTCTGAGAGAGGTGCGTATGTCAGTTCGCGCTGAGTGATGCCGAGGCGAGCAAAAATGTTTTCAACGTAGGCGCGTAGGTCGTAGACTGTAGCTTCTTCAGCCGCGTGAGCCCAGTTGCCGCGGCGGCTATTGCCTGTGAGCCACAGTGCAAGTCGAGAGCCTTCGCTATATGGAGCGAGAGGACGGTCGGCAGTCGGTTGGAGTTCGGGATTGCGGAAATAAACGTTGCCAAACTCATAGAAGAGAAGGTCCTCGCTGCGTCGGTTGACGTTGTGGGCTATAGATTCAAGACCGCCGAACAGAAGGGTCTGGCGCATCACGTTGAGGTCTTGGCTCAGAGGATTGAGCAACTTGACGCAATGGTCGGCAGGCATTGATTCGAGCCCTTGGTAATAAGCCTCGGCAGTGAGTGAGTTGTTGAGGATTTCGTTGAAACCGCAGGCAGTGAGCTGCTCGGCGATGGTTTTCATCATGTCGTCGGCTGCGTCGGTGAGAGTCTTGTAAGACAGCGACGAATGGACGGTCGTTGTCATCGGCACGTTGTTGTAGCCGTAGATGCGGAGGATGTCTTCGATGACGTCGCAGGGACGGCGAACGTCGACGCGGTATGTGGGCACTGCGAGTGAGAGTTTATCACCGTCGCGGCTGACGATTTCGATCTCTAAAGATTTCAATATCGAGTCAACGGTCTCGGCAGGGATTTCGATGCCAAGCAGTCGGGTGATTTCATCGTAAGTGAGTTCTACGGCATAAGGAGCAACCGGGGTGGGGTAGATGTCAATCGGCTCGCCGCAGATTTCGCCGCCGGCGAGTTCTTGCACCATCAGCGCTGCAAGTTTGAGAGCATACATGCAGCCGTTGGGGTCAACGCCGCGCTCGTAGCGGAACGATGAGTCGGTGTTCAGACCGTGACGACGGGCTGTGCGGCGGACTGATGTGGGGTTGAAGCATGCGCTTTCGAGGAAAACAGAAGTTGCCTCTTCGGTGACGCCTGAATCGAGACCACCGAACACGCCGGCGATACACATTGGCTCACTTTCGTTACAAATCATCAGGTCGGCAGAGTTGAGTTTGCGCTCTACTTCGTCGAGGGTGACGAAAGGAGTGCCATCGGCACATGTGCGCACCACAATTTTTTCGCCTTTGACCTTGGCGAGGTCAAAGCAATGGAGCGGCTGACCGAATGCGTGGAGAATATAGTTGGTGATGTCGACAACGTTGTTGATTGGGCGAAGGCCGATTGCGGTTAGTCGGTCTTTAAGCCAGTCGGGGCTCTCGGCAACCTTCACGCCGCGGATGGTCACGCCGCAGTAACGGGTGCACGCTTCGGGGTTGTCGACAACAACGCTGATTCCGCTATCGGGTTTGTCAACTTTGAAACCATCGATGGCTGGGCGCACGAGAGCTTTATGCTCGGCATGGCAGTCGAGCCACGCAGCGAGGTCGCGAGCCACGCCGTAGTGAGAGGCGGCGTCAATACGATTGGGTGTGAGGTCGACCTCAAGCACATAATCGTCGCGAAGCTCGTAGAAATCTGCAGCTGGTGTGCCGGGTTTCACTTCGCGGTCGATGACTATGATGCCATCGTGAGAAGTGCCGATGCCGATTTCGTCTTCGGCGCAAATCATGCCGAACGATTCGACACCGCGGATTTTCGATTTCTTAATCTGGAAAGTTTCGTCACCTTCGCCATAAAGAGTTGTACCGACTGTCGCAACGACGACGGTCTGTCCGGCGGCTACATTGGGGGCTCCGCAGACAATCTGGACAGGTTGGTCGAGACCGAGGTCGACAGTCGTGATGTGAAGGTGGTCACTGTTGGGGTGCTCAACACAGGTCAGAACCTTGCCGATGACAATGCCTCGTAGGCCGCCACGCACAGATTCAACACGTTCGATACCGCCTGTCTCTAAGCCGATTGAAGTAAGAGCTGCAGCCAACTCCTCAGGCGAGAGGTTGGTGTCGATATATTGCTTTAGCCAGCTATATGAAATGTTCATTGTTGCTGAAATATGTTTGGTTTGCTGATTATTATTGTCGCAGAAGTTTTTAACACGCAAATTTACTAAAAAATCGTCAGAGGACAAAAATCTTTTTGCTGACCACGATTCATTGATGGCAGAGTAATGATTCAGCGGCGGAGTAATTCGATGCCAATTCGTTCGACTATTCCCGTGACTAATGCATTACCCATTAGAAATGCACGTCTCATGCTTGTCGCACCAGCGGTGTGGTTGTCAGGAAACATATTAAGTCGCTCCAATTCTATAGGCACCAGTCGACGGTATCTGCCGCTTGGTGTCAGTACTACATGTTTGAACCTCGATGGTGAGGCTCCTCCCTCGCCTGTGATTATTGTTCTCGAGGGCTTGTCAATGCTGTCAGGAAACGCCATTGCGCCTTCTGAATAATTATATTCGTAGCCAGTAGTCTTGTTTACTCGTTTCTCTGATTTGCTGCCTTTAGCATAAGACCATCTGCCTATTTCAGCATCAGGTATGAAAAATTCATCAGGGACATCTGCTTCTGGAACCATGATATCTCCTAACGTAATTGACGGCCCGGAATATTTGGGCGTCAGCGCAATAGTGTAGATGTCGCGGTGGAGCATAATACCGGAATTTTTAAAAGGAGTGGTAGATTTGCCTTTATTGAAATTGTCGGAAATATGCGCTAATGAACCGTTCAAGACGTAGAATGACGGACGGGCATCTGAGGATTCCGTTGGGAATGCTTTTGCCATAATCCCATCTTTTTCAATCCAGTCGGTGGGGTCGTTTATAGATTGCGCAAGCTGTGTGTCGTTTCTGAACGCAAACATATAGGTGCGTCTACGTCTTTGAGGCATGCCATAGTCAGCAGCATTAATTACGCGCCACTCTACATAATACCCTAAATCAGCGAGTGACGCGAGTATTATAGCGAAATCACGTCCGCGTTGTGAGGCAGGAGAGCCAAGCAAGCGGTCAACATTTTCGAGGATGAGGTATTTTGGTGGATTTCTATGGTCTTTCAAAATGCGATGGATTTGCCACCATAATACGCCTTTCTTACCTTCGATGCCGCCTGAATTTTTTAAAGTCGTAGCTACGGAATAATCTTGGCAGGGAAAGCCACCAACGAGTAGGTCAGCGTCAGGGATGTCATTTACATCTATGGTGTTGATATCTTCGTTTGAGTGTCCGCTAACACCAAATTCGCGACAATAGATTATGGATGCGTCCGGTCGTGTGGTAGATGGCTGCCA
>CAMWQZ010000200.1 GCA_947176515.1 uncultured Bacteroidales bacterium
AAACAGACTCTGCAGACTGCGCGCGCCCTGCTGCGTCGAGGTGGCATTGCTCCGTCGTTTGTTGCCGAAGCTAATCGACTCGCCGGTGAGTCGCTCTACCAGACAGGCGATGCGACTGCCGCGATACCTTATCTAAAGAAATATGTAGCCGCAACAGACCGTCCAGAACTTTCGACACTCTACATTCTTGGTATTAGTCAGTATAGTGCCGGCGAGTATCGCGATGCAATAGAGTCGCTCCGCGAAGTCAGCGATGGAAATGACGCCATGGCTCAGAGTTCAAGCCTCTATATAGGCCAGGCCCTGATGCAGCTCGGCGACAAAGACGCCGCCCTTCTCGCATTTGACAAGGCCCTGCGCATGGACTACGACAAAGGTGTGCAAGAAGCGGCCTACTACAATTACGCAGTTGCTAAATTCAGTGGTGCGAACATCCCCTTCGGTAGCTCTGTGGCGACATTCGAGACATTCCTCAACCGTTACCCCGACAGCAAATATGCACCAGAGGTACAGCAATACATTGTTGACGGCTACATGACCGACCACAACTATGAGCAGGCTCTCGCGAGCATCAATCGCATGACTCGACCGAGCAACAAAGTGCTCGCAGCTAAACAAAAAGTGCTCTATAATCTCGGAGCCTTAGCGCTTGCTGCAGGAAATCCGACTACCGCTCTTGTATATTTAAATGAGGCCGAAACATTGAAATCACATAACGCCGAGATTGCCAATGAGGTCAATCTTCTAATCGGCGAGGCTTATTACCGCACGGGCGACTACCCCAAGTCAGTCAAAGCGCTCAATAGCTTCATTTCAAAGGCTAAAAAATCTAATCCCAATCTTTCGCTCGCCTACTATGACCTCGGGTACTCTGAGTTCGCTCAAAAGCACTATCAGCAGGCGGCTAAAGCCTTCGAGCATGTTGTGATGACTCCCGGGGCATTGTCATCTGCGGTCGTTGCTGATGCCTACAACCGCCTGGGTGATGTCAGCTACTATGCTTCGTCATTTGACAAAGCCAAGACTTACTACGGCAAGGCTTATTCCACCAACCCGACAGCCGGCGACTATGCCCTCTTCCAGACTGCAATCATGAAGGGTTTTGCCCGTGACCATCAAGGTAAGATTGCCGACCTCAAGCGTCTGCCAGTCGAGTTTCCGCAGTCTACCCTTCTTGCTGATGCCATGCTCGAAATGACTGCAAGCTATATCCAGCTGGGCGATAACCCGTCAGCTATTGCAACATACCGTCAGCTCGTTGCCGAATATCCCAACACCGCCCAGGGGCGCCAGGGTTATCTGCAATTGGCTCTCACTCTTCTTAATGATGGTGAGCGTGACCAAGCCCTTAAGTCCTATCGCGACATCGTGCGGCTCTATCCTTCAAGCGACGAGGCTCGCGAAGCTACCGAACAGCTTAAACGCCTCGCAGCCGAAGACGGCACCCTCAACGAATATGTAGAATTTGTAAACTCAGTGCCTGACGCTCCGAAGATTGACGTTGCCGAAGTCGAGCAGCTGTCTTTCGAAGCAGCAGAGAAAGAATATCTCAAAGACCAAAAGACCGACAAACTCAAAACATATGTAAGCCAGTATCCCGACGGAGCTTACCGCGCGCGTTCTCTCGCCATGCTCCTTGAGGACGCCGAATATAGCAATGACTCCAAAAACGCAGTTGAATACGCTTCAGAACTCGTCACAAAATATCCCGACAATAGTCTTTCTGAGCCAGCTTACGTCGTGAAAGCCATCGCTCTTTATGACAAAGGCGATGCAGAAAGCGCCCTCGCCACTTGGCAGGCTCTCGAACAGCGCGCCTCATCATCTAAAACCCTCAATGCCGCACGAGTCGGCATCATGCGAGCCGCCCGTGACCTGGGCAATTATGAGGCTCTCGCAGCCTCGGCTGACGCTCTGCTGGCGTCATCGACCATCGGTTCTGAGGATAAGAACGAGGCAACATTCTCTAAAGCACTCGCCCTGTCACAGACTGGCCATGCGACTGATGCCCGTCAGCTCTGGGAAAGCATATCATCTATGACTGATGACCTCTATGGCGCAAAAAGCGCACTCTACCTTGCCCAGAGCTACTTTGATGAAGGCATGACTGACAACGCAAAGACTGCAGTAGAAGCCCTTACTGGCTCTGGCACCCCTCACTCATACTGGCTCGCCAAAGGGTTCATACTCCTCAGCGATATATATGCCTCACAAGGCAAGACATTCGAAGCTCGCGAATATCTCAACGCCCTGCGCGAGAACTATCCGGGCAACGAAGCCGATATATTCATGACGATTGATTCACGCCTTAGCTCCTTAGAAAAGTAATGAAGACCAACATAACACCCTTACGCTCACTAACCGTCGCAACTCTGCTCGCCGCGATGCTTAATGCATCAGCTAAAGACCTCAAAACAGAGATTACCGTCGACCGTACAATAGTCCCCGTCGAGAGAGAGGCAACCCGTCTTGGCTCGCTCACGCCCCAACTGCTTTCTTCGCCCGTAACGATGCGAAGGCTTTCATTGGCTGACTACACCGACCCTGCCGCGATTACGCGCTCGGCGTCGACGCTCAACCCTGCGGCTTATGCCGACACTTTTGCTCTTTCGCCCTATCGCGGCTATGCTTCGCTCGGCTACTTCCCGGTGTTCAACCTTGGCGCTTCAGCTGGATATAAGTTTATCGACAACTCACGCACCCGACTCGGAGCGTGGCTTCAATATGACGGCTACTCATATAAGCCCTATGATGAGAAGGTGTCTGACGGTAAATACACTAACAACGCAATAACAGTCGGAGCGTCACTCGCCCAGCGCGTTGGCAGCCAATCATCGGTTGGCGCCCGTATAGGCTACACTTACGGCTCAGTTGGACTCCCATCAAACTTCGAAAACAATTCACAGAACGCAAATATTTTCGACGCTGACCTCTCATGGTGGTCGCGCACAAGGCTAATCGGTTACCGCCTTATAGCTGGATTTTCTCATTTCGGCTACGGCAAAGATAATTATTTCGACAAAACGATTTTTTCCGACATTCCTAATCGTGCACTCACCGTAAAGGCAGCCAGCGAAAACCGCTTTAACTTTAACGGTGGCTTGGCGTTTTTTGGCTCGTCAGTGTCGCCTCGCGGAGGAATCGACGTGTCGGCAGATTTCGTATCACGTAAAAACGGCATAGAGTTGACCCCTGAAAATTACCAGCCGATTTCAGACGGTACACTTGGCATCATGTCTCTGACTCCGTATTTCACATTCCATAATGGCCGTATGCATGGTCGTGTAGGCGTAAAAGTCGACTTATCGGTCGGCGGCGAAGGCAAGAAGTTTCATGTCGCGCCCGACGTTATGCTTGATTGGAACGTTACTAACCAATTTGCAATCTATGCTAAAATCAGCGGCGGAGAACACCTCAACACTCTGCGCTCGCTTTATGACTATTGCCCATTTGTTGGTGGTGTCTGGCAATACCAGCGCTCTAATGTGCCTGTCACTGCTGATTTGGGCTTCAACATCGGCCCATTCACCGGTTTTTCTGCAAAAATCTTCGGAGGCTATGCCAAGGCTAACAATTGGCTGATGCCTCAGTTCTCCTTGCTTGGAATGACAAGTTCAAGCACTTCCGGTCCAATCATCGAGCAGACAAATTATGGTGCCTATAACCTCGAAGGCTGGCATGCCGGAGTAGGTCTCAGCTATGACTGGCGCTCCAAAGTTAAGGCTGAATTGACAGCTGAAACTGCCTCCAATGATACGGAGAAAGCCTATTACCTCTGGCGCGACCGCGCAAAATATGTCATCAACGCTTCAGTCGAAGTGCGTCCTATCAGCGCTCTTAAAATAGGTGTTGGATACGAACTGCGCACAGACCGTCACAACTATATGAATGGTGTGACTCCCATCGAACTCAAATCGCTCAGTAACCTCACCCTGGGAGCCTCCTATGAAATTAGCAACCAGTTGACAGTCTTTGCTCGCGGCGAGAATCTCCTCAACCGCCATTACAACCTCGTCACTGACATCCAAGCCCAAGGCCTCAAAGGCCTCCTCGGCCTCTCTTACAAATTCTAA
>CAMWQZ010000201.1 GCA_947176515.1 uncultured Bacteroidales bacterium
GTCCATGCCAATAGCGACCGTGTCATAGACTCGGCGCGTTTGGTTATGGCAGACGGTTCGGTTCTTGATACTGGAGACGCCAAGTCGCGCATAGCATTCATTCAGACTCACAAGACACTCATTGATGAGATTTCGGCTATCCGCGATGAGATAAAAGCTGACAAGGCTCTCTCTGAAAGAATAGCCTATAAATATTCGATTAAAAATGTCACAGGTCTCAACCTCAGGCCTTTCATAGTGTTTGACGACCCGATTGACATTATCACTCACTTAATGGTAGGCAGTGAGGGTACTCTTGCCTTTTTGAGTTCTGTAACATTTGAAACATCTCATCTTTATCCTTTCGGCGCGTCGGCTATGCTGTATTTTGATGACCTTGCTGAGGCTTGTCGTGCAGTTGTAGCTATGAGAAAAGATGCGCCTCTTCAGAGCTGTGAATTGCTCGATAGCAAATCGCTCGCATCTGTGGGTGATGATACTGGCGTCGGTCTGACGGCATTGTTGCTTGAAACAAATGCTGATTCACAAACTGAACTCGATGAAAATATTGCAAAAATACTCGATGTAATCAAGGGTTTCAAACTTTATAAGGAGGCACATTTCTCTTCTGACCCGGATGAAACAGCCAAGTGGTGGAATATCCGTTCAGGTGTGTTCCCGGCAGTGGGGGGTACCCGTCCGCTCGGCACAACTTCGTTGATTGAGGATATAGCTTTCCATATTGACGATCTTCCTGAAGCAACAGTTGCTCTTGAAAAGCTATTACGAGATTCGGGTTATGATGATGCATGCATATATGGTCACGCTCTTGAAGGTAATTATCACTTTGTGATTGCTCAGGCGTTTAAGACTCAAGCTGATATTGACCGTTACCGCCATCTGATGGAAGAGATTGAGAAACTTGTTGTCGACCGTTTTGATGGCTCGCTTAAAGCTGAACACGGCACTGGTCGCAATATGGCTCCGTTTGTCAGAAAAGAGTGGGGCGACAAAGCGTGGCAGCTAATGAGGCGCATCAAAAAAGCTTTTGACCCTCAGAATATTTTGAATCCCGGTGTGATTTTCAATGATGACCCGGAGTGTTTCATTAAAAATCTAAAGCCACTACCGCTGACTGACCCTAATGTCGACCGCTGCATAGAGTGTGGTTTCTGTGAGGTCAATTGTGTAAGCTGTGGCCTGACTCTATCAGCGCGTCAGCGTATCGTTGCACGACGTGAGATTTCACGCCTCACCGCAACGGGAGAGGATAACGCCCGTCGCGAGCGTCTTGAAAAAGAGTATCGCTATTATGGTGACGAAACTTGTGCCGGCGACGGATTGTGTAGCACGTCATGTCCTATGGGTATCAATACCGCTAATCTAACTCACGATTTGCGCGAACAGCGAGTCAACCATAGTCCGGCAGCTAAGCGTATGGGCGAATGGTGCGCCCATCACCTTGGAGGTGTAGAGAGTGGAGTGCGACTGATGCTTGGCGCAGCATCCTTAGGAAGATCAGTTTTAGGCGATAAGGCAACCAATGCTGTTGGCCTAGGCCTACATAAACTTGGCATGCCGCTATGGACAG
Organism: uncultured Bacteroidales bacterium; assembly: GCA_947176515.1. Taxonomy (GTDB): domain Bacteria; phylum Bacteroidota; class Bacteroidia; order Bacteroidales; family Muribaculaceae; genus CAG-873. The sequence continues at coordinate 1,571 of CAMWQZ010000201.1, forward strand.
CTTCGCTTCCCAATCCTTATCGCTTCCGCTCGGTAGACACACTGCAAAGTGACCGAAAAGTTGTTTACTTCCCGTCATGTATCAATCGCACGATGGGTGTCACTCCTGAGAAAGGAGAGAAACTTCGCCCTCTCGTCGAGGTGATGACTTCGCTTTGTCAGAAAGCCGGTTTCGAGGTTATTTACCCAGAAAATATGGATAATCTCTGTTGCGGAATGATTTGGGAGAGTAAGGGTATGCCCGAAACTGCTGATAAAAAAACGGCTGAACTTGAAGCCGCATTGCTAAAGGCTTCAAAGGGTGGGCGTTACCCGGTGCTTTGTGACCAGAGCCCTTGTTTACACCGTATGCGCCAACATATAAAGTCATTGAAACTTCATGAACCGGCTGAATTTATACATGACTATCTTGCTCCGCATCTTGATTTTGTAAAGGAGGATACGTCGGTTGCTGTTCATATCACCTGTTCGTCGCGCCTTATGGGACTTGCGTCTAAAATTGTTGCATTGGCGTCGATGTGTGCGACTTCTGTCACGGTTCCTGCAGAGGTCGGATGTTGTGGCTTTGCCGGAGATAAGGGCTTTACCCGTCCCGAGCTCAACCGTTGGGGACTTCGAAAACTTAAGCCAGAGCTTGAGTCGGCCAAAGTTACTGAAGGATATTCTAATTCGCGTACTTGTGAAATAGGTCTAACGACTAACAGTGGTATTCCATATAAGTCAATCGCATATCTTGTCGACCGCTGCACCAAACCAAAGAAATAACATAAAACATTCTACAATATCAACCAATCATGTCAACCTTACAAGCAAATCGTCCAAAACGTCTGATGGCACTTGATGTGCTCCGTGGCATCACTATTGCCGGGATGATACTCGTTAATAATCCCGGAGGGTGGGATGCAATCTATCCGCCGCTTCGCCATGCTGAGTGGAACGGCCTTACACCTACCGAACTCGTGTTTCCGTTCTTTATGTTTATAATGGGTATTTCGTCATATCTGTCACTTCGGAAATATAATTTCGAGCTTTCGATGCCGGCGGTGTGGAAGATTGTGAAACGCACTGTGCTTATCTTTTTCGTCGGTTTTTTCCTGACGTGGTTCTCGATGTTTTTACGCGGAGTTTATAACGGGGCTGAGTTGTGGGCGACCATTATGACATTTGACCAGATTCGTATCCTTGGTGTGTTGCCTCGTTTGGCACTTTGCTATGGGGTTGGTTCGTTGCTTGGGATAATGTTCAGCCGTCGTGCATTAAAATGGATTGTCGCACTGATGCTCGTTGCATATGCGATTATACTTGTGTGCGGCCATGGTTTTGAGTTCGCTGACCATAATGTCATCGCTGTTGTTGACCGTGCTGTGCTTGGTGAAGCACACATGTATACCGATTGGATAGACGGTGTGTCACTAAAATTTGACCCTGAGGGCTTCCTCAGCACTTTGCCATCAATAGCCCATATGCTAATTGGTTTCCTTTGTGGAGGCATTATCGTTGGTACAAAAGACAATGAAAGCCGTATTAATAAACTATTTATTGTTGGTACAATTCTTACATTTGCCGGATTCCTTCTCAGCTACGGACTGCCTCTTAATAAAAAAGTTTGGTCTCCGACATTTGTGCTCACCACTTGCGGGCTTGCCTCAAGCTTCCTTGCGTTGCTGATATGGATTATTGACGTCAAGGGTTATCGCCGTTGGAGCCGGTTCTTCGAGGTGTTTGGTGTCAATCCGCTTTTCCTCTACTGCTTGAGTGCTATATTGGCGATTATCGTCGGTCTGACAAAATTCCCGTGGAGTGCCGCCGAGAGCGGAGTTATCTCGATTAAAAACTTTGTTTATCAGGTATGCCTGTTGCCCTTGTGTGGAGGAGACATGGCTATGGCTTCTGCAGGATTTGCAGTCCTCTTCGTGCTGCTCAACTGGTGTATTGGTTATATATTATATAAAAAGAGAATTTACATTAAACTATGATACTGATAGCTGATTGCGGAAGCACCAAGACCGATTGGTGTCTTCTGAGTGACGGTGAAATAAAAAAACGCATTTTCACTGGGGGCATGAACGCCGTAATGCTCACTGAAGAGGAAATTGCTGAACGTATTGCCTCAGAACTGATGCCTCAGCTTGGCGATGAAGCCGTTAAGTGCGTGTTTTTCTATGGCGCCGGTTGCCTGGCAGAAGAAGTGTGTGCAAATGTCCGAAGGGCAATTTCACAAAATATTCCGTCTGCCAAAACGATTGAGGTAGATACTGATTTGCTCGCAGCGGCGCGCGCCTTATGTGGCCGCAATGCCGGTATTGCCTGTATTATGGGGACTGGCTCTAATTCATGCTACTACGACGGTAAGAGAATCGTTGATAATGTGTCGCCTCTCGGTTTCATACTTGGCGATGAGGGTTCGGGTGCTGTTCTGGGTAGAACTCTGGTTGGGGATGTTCTAAAAAATCAGCTTCCTGCTGAGTTGTGCCAGAAG
>CAMWQZ010000202.1 GCA_947176515.1 uncultured Bacteroidales bacterium
AGGCTGCTGAGATCGCTGCCAAGGTAGGAGCTGAAAAAGCCGCAAACCTTCCCGAAGCTATGATTCAGAACATCGCCAACGGCCGTCTCAACAAGTTCTTCAAAGAATCTTGCCTCATGGAACAGGAATACGTTCAGGACAGCAAACTCACCGTTGGCCAGTTCCTCGACCAGACTCAGAAAGGTCTCGTTGCCGTTGCATTCAAGCGCGTCAACCTCAATCAGGATTAATCTCCGCAAAAAGTCATAACGATTAAATACCCAAGCCCGTCGGCGGACTCACCCCAGAGTTCGCCGACTTTTTTTATAGCAGCATAACATGTAGCATATTTCGAGAACAAATGCCAATAAAGCCGACAAGGAGTAAGGAAAAGCGAAAGCTCTTTAAAACGTTACGCCTAATTTGACTGTGGCTGAATGGATGTCGTTTAGTTTGATTAGGCTGCCTGATGAGGTCTCAATATCATTAAATTGCTTGAAGGTGTAGCCAAGAACGAGATACGACGAAAACTTCTTGCCTTGCGCGAGATTAACGCCCAGACCGAGCATGCCGTAAAAAGCGTTTTGCTGATAATCATTTGGCAAGTAGTTTAACGACATGCCACACCTTAAATCCATAAACACTAAGCTCGGTCGCTTTCGGAAATTGGTCTTGAACGCTAAATAGATTGGGAATGAGCGCGCCGAGTTGTTAACCATAACGTTCATTGCTGCACCAACTCCCAAAAATTTGATAAGCCCCCGTTTGTAACCAAATGAAGCCGCTATATCTAATGCCGACATATCATTACCACTCATATCTATCGAGCTGCCGGCTTCAGCCTCCCATGCAAATGTGCCAGGTAGCGTTTGATTGTCAATCGTCGGAACTTTGGTAGCGCTCTGCTTTTTAGCTATCGAGGCTGCCACGGTGTCTGTTGCATTTCCGATTATCGACTGAAGCATCGGCGAACTGATAACCATTGCCATACTATCGGTCTGAAAGGCTGTCAGCGAATCGGGGATGACTTGGTCTGCAATGTTGGCAATGCGTGTAGTCACTGTCGAGTCGCCCGACACAGTTGTGACAAGCGTTACTACGTGTACGACCGTTTTGTCAGCGTGAGCCGTCAGCGCACAAATAGCGAGCAAGAATAGAGCAATAAGTCTTGAACGCAGCTTCATGATTTAATGAGTTTTAGGCATGCCCATCGCTTGTCGGAAGTTTGCGACTCAGGCTTAAGGCCATATTTAGCAGCTTCGGCAATAATCATGTCGCAGTCGTCGCCTTCATAGAAACCGCTGAGCAGCATTGTACCACCGGCTTTCAAGTGTTCGGCGTATGCCGCGAGGTCAGCGAGGATTACATTACGGTTGATATTGGCGATAAATACGTCGGCTGGGGCGACATCAGCGAGCGCCATTGCATCGCCATTGATAAGTCTTATTTCGGGATGGCCGTTGAGGGCAATATTCTCGACCGCATTTTCATAGGCGAAGCCGTCAAGCTCTACTCCGGTTACGGGGCGAGCTCCGCGCATAGCTGCAAGGATGGCGAGAATGCCTGTGCCTGTGCCCATATCGATAACTGATTTACCATCGAGATCTGAGTTGACAAGCGCTGTGAGAATTTGCGATGTTGTTGAGTGATGACCCGTGCCAAATGCCATTTTGGGATCAATGACTATGTCATATTGAGCCGTCGGCACATCAGTGTGAAACGAACTGTGCACCACAACGCTGTCGCCAATAACTATCGGTTGAAAATAGTTCTTTTCCCACTCGGCATTCCAGTCTTGACCTTCGATTAGTTCGGCTGAGCTTACGACCATACAGTCAAATGGGAAGTCAGCCAGAACAGCTCTTACGGCGTCTTCAGAGTAATCGTCTTTCTTGACGTAGGCCGTCAAGCCGGTTTCATCTGGCACAAAACTTTCGAAAGCGTTTTCAGCAAGCATGCCTGCCAGCAAATCACAAGCATCTTCAGAGCAGGGCTCGAGGTCAAACCTCACTTCATAGTAATCGTTCATCGTCTTAAATCTTTTCTGCAAAGATAATATTAATTATAACAAGTTGCTAAGTTCAATCGGTGAGATTTATTTTGAGACTGTGAAAATTTGCTATGTTGCACTACTATTTCCGCACCAAGGAGAAGCTTTTTGACCGAATTGTGCTGGAGAAAATTGAAGTTTTGAAAGAAGCACTCATAAAATCGGTAGGTAATTTTGATATGCCGCTTGATGAGATGATACGAAATATTATCGAGCGGCACCTCGAATTTATTGCGTCTAACCCTGATTTGCCTCGGTTTTTAATAGGCGAGCTCTATAGTAATTCTGAACGTGCATCAACGATATTGGATAAGGTTCAAACATTTGCTCCTGCTGTGACTAAGATTCTCCAAGATAAGATTGACATCTCCGCTGCTAAAGGTGAGTGTCGTGAAGTTGATGCAAAAATGCTTGCACTTGATATTGCTTCGCTCAATATATTTCATATTTGGCGCATATAAGAAGCGAGGATAAAATTAGCGCTTTATAAAATAATATTAGGTGTACTTAGTTTTAATTATATACTATGTATAACGAAAATGAATATTATTGAAGCAATAAAGGAGCGCAGGTCTGTGCGCAGTTTTAATGGTGAGTCACTTAGCGAAGTGATGAAATCAGAACTCTATAAGGCGATTGCCGGAGCAATTAGCCCTTTCGGTGGTCATGTAAGTATAAGGCTTAAAGAATTTGATTTGAAAGCCGGCTTTAAGCCCAGCACTTATGGAATGATTAAAGGTGCAAGCAGTTTCTTTATGCTTGGTATAGCTGACGATGAACAATCGGCTTTGACAGCAGGATTTATGTTTGAGCAGGTTGTGTTGAAAGCGTGGCAACTCGGACTGGGGACATGTTGGATTGCGGCGACGTTTAAAGGCACGGATTTTGATAATGGCGAAGCGTGGCCCGACGGCGAGCAATTACGCATTATCAGCCCTGTCGGCGTAGCGGCAAAAAAGAGCGTTGTGGAGTCAATCGCACGTATGGCAATAGGAAGCGACCGTCGTAAAGCGTTTTCGACTTTGTTTTTCAATAAAGATTTCGAGACACCACTTTCCCCTGACAGCCGATTCGGTCAGGCGCTCGAAATGCTAAGACTCGCTCCATCGTCAACCAATTCACAGCCCTGGCGTGCACTGGTCGTCGGAGATACGGTTCATTTCTATTATATTCAAAAAAGTCAGCTGTCAGTCCTCGATTGCGGCATTGGCCTCTGCCATTTCTACGAAACCGAGCGCTTCAACAGCCAAAAAGGCGAATTTTTCAAATCTGAAAACCCTCCATCAGCTCCCAAAACCTGGAAATATCTCGTTTCGTATAAGGGAGAATGACTCTATAACAATATTGTTATCACACTTGAATGACCGCAGTTATTTACTTACTTTTTAAATCGAGTTTGAAGCTCCTCCATTCTCGATAGTAGCTTCTCAAAAGTGAGGGAACTACCGTGCACCATCTGTTCCTGCATCGTAGTATAATCATCTTTCCATATATTAATATATTGGCATGGCGGAACAAGTCGAAGGTTTTTTCTTATTGGAGCTTCGTAATCAATCCCATTTATTGGGGTGAATACAGACCTATGATGACGGATATTCTCCCATAGTTCTAAATCAAGTACGGCGGATATGGCAAACGGCTCATCCATCATTGACTCCAAATCATACATATGGCGAGATTTACGATTTGCCGATGCACATCCCTCTGTTGAGAAGAGTTCGTGTAGCAAAAAGATTTTCTCCAAAAACGTTTTCTGAGGCATTGCAGTTATAATCTCGCTGTCGGTCAGTGTCGTCGTGACCGAGGAGTTGCTTTCTATTAAAGACTTTACCTTTTCTTTTGATGTGGGTTCTATCAAAGACCTTGCACCAACCTCAAGCATTATGCTGGATGCAACGTATGGGTGAATATTATCCTTGAATGCCGTCTCATATTGTATGAATATTTTTCGGCGTATAGGTCAAAATGGGTGGTAAAATCGTCGTAACGCATTGTAAAGCATAAT
>CAMWQZ010000203.1 GCA_947176515.1 uncultured Bacteroidales bacterium
TTGCTAGTCAGCTTGACAAGTACACCGGCATCACTGGTAGCGTTCCTGCTGCAATCACCGCCGGCGAGACTTACGAGTTCTCTCACAACGTGAAACTCAACTCTTCAATCGGTGACCCCGATAACATCAACCTCGTCGTTTATCTTACTAACCGAAAGACTGGCGAAATCGAAAATGCATGCACTATCAAAAACGTAGGCAACAGCGAGATTTCAGGTATTGAATCAGTTACCAACGATAACAATGACGCACCCGTCGAATACTTCAATCTCCAGGGTCTTCGCGTCAACGAACCTTCAAACGGCATCTTTATTCGCCGTCAGGGCAATAAAGTGACAAAGGTTCTTGTTAAATAATTATACTCGTCTCCTGTAAAGGAGAGATCGGGCTTCTGCACGACCCGGCATTCGTCAAGGATGCCGGGTTTTGCTGTTTTTATAATTGTATTATATGTCACAAAAATGTCGTAAATTTGTGGCATGAATGAGCAATTGCATAACGCCTGGGACCGCGAGCATCTCTGGCATCCTTATACATCAACTATCGACCCTCTGCCGACCTATTTGGTTGACCATGCCGAGGGCGTGGAAATAATTCTCGCAGATGGCACTCGTCTCATTGACGGCATGTCATCTTGGTGGTGTGTTTGTCACGGCTACAATAACCCTCGTCTCAATGACGCTGCCAAGCGTCAGCTTGACAGCATGAGTCATGTCATGTTCGGAGGTCTCACTCACCGGCCTGCTATCGAACTCGGCAAAGCCTTGCTCGCTATGGCTCCCCCGAATATGCACAACGTCTTTTTTGCCGACTCTGGTTCGGTTGCAATTGAGGTTGCTATGAAGATGGCAGTTCAGGCAGCTATCGCCAAGTCAGGCGACCACAACAAAACTAATTTCGTAACCATTCGCCGAGGTTATCACGGCGATACATGGAACGCTATGAGCGTCTGCGACCCCGTCACTGGCATGCACGGAGCCTTCGGTTCCGCTCTCCCTGTGCGTTATTTTGTGCCATCGCCATCCTCGCCGTTCGACGGAGAGTGGAATCCCGATGATATCCTACCTCTTAAAGGAACTATTGAGCAGCACCATGCCGAGCTCGCAGCTCTCATCCTCGAGCCTATTGTGCAAGGCGCCGGCGGCATGTGGTTCTACCACCCCGAGTATCTGCGTCAGGCGCGTGAGCTTTGCGACCGTTACGGCCTCTATCTTATTTTCGATGAAATCGCAACCGGCTTCTGGCGCACAGGCCGCCGCTTCGCGTGGGAACACGCCGGCGTCATGCCCGACATCATGGCTGTAGGCAAAGGTCTCACTGGCGGCTACATGACTCTCAGTGCCGTCATGACAACCAAAGACGTTGCTGACACTATCTCTCGCGGAGAAGCCGGCGTGATGATGCATGGCCCCACCTTCATGGCCAATCCACTTGCATGCGCCGTAGCTGTTGAGTCGCTGAAGATTCTCGCTGAAAACGATATGGCGGCTCGGGTTGCCCACATCGAGTCAGTCATCAAAGACACTATCGCCCCTGCAAAAGACTTTGACAATGTGGCCGACGTTCGTGTGCTCGGCACAATCGGTGTCATCGAGATGAAAGAGCCTGTCGATGTCGGCGAGTTCCAGAAGCGTTGTGTCGAGCGCGGCGTCTGGATTCGTCCCTTCGGGCGCAACGTCTACGTAATGCCGCCTTATGTCATTTCTGACGAGCAGCTGCGTTATCTGATTGGTCAAATGATTGAACTTGTCAGACCCTGATGAACGTTGACCTGACATTACAGCAACTCGCCGACTCAGGCAATCTGCGGCGCATACCATCTCAGCCGCATCACTCTGCCATCGACCTCTCGTCAAACGACTATCTCGGCTTGGCAGAGCGGACCGACCTGCGCGATGAGTTTTTCGCTACTCACTCCCCGGCGGAATTACTGATGAGTTCGTCTGCTTCGCGTCTGCTCGGCGCCCATCAGCGCGAGTTCCAATCGTTCGAAGAGCTTCTTCACAACTCCTATGGCCGTCCGGCTCTGACCTTCAATAGTGGCTACCACGCTAATGTCGGTCTGATTCAAGCAATCGCCGACAATAATACTTTAATCGTAGCCGACCGGCTCGTCCACGCGAGCATCATCGACGGCATCCGACTTTCGGGCGCGCCCTTCGTGCGCTTCCGTCACAACGACTACGACCATCTCAACAATATTCTTGACCATAAAGCCAAGGACTACACTAACGTCCTGATTATTGCCGAAAGCGTCTACAGCATGGACGGCGACAGCGCCGACATCGACCGTCTAATCGAAGCAAAACGCCGCTGCGGCGACAACGCACTACTATATATCGACGAGGCTCATGCCGTCGGTGTCGCCGGGCCGGCAGGGCTCGGCCTCGTCACCGCGTCATCTGACCCATCACAAGTCGACATAACCATCGGCACAATGGGCAAAGCGCTCGCATCGGTCGGAGCCTACGCTATCATGAGCGAAAACATGCGCAGCTTTATGATTAACAAGGCGCGCAGCCTGATATTCTCTACCGCCATCCCTCCAATCAACGTCGCTTGGAGCAATTTCATATTTCGCCGCATGCTGACGATGGACAGCGAACGCGCAGTCCTCTCTTCTCTCGCCGTCCGCCTTGCCGCGGCTTTAGGATCTGACTCGCCAAGTCATATTCGCCCTCTCATCGTGGGCGATCCTCATAAAGCTGTCGCTATGTCTGAACAACTCCTCGCCCTCGGCTTCAAAGCTCTCCCGATACGCACTCCGACTGTGCCACCCGGCACAGAGCGACTACGCTTCAGTCTATCGGCTGCCATTGCGCCGGAGTCAATCGACTCTCTCGGCTCTGCACTCAGTCAACTCAATTCTCAAATGGTCCAATTATGAATCACGAGTTTGTCAAGCGCTCTGACAGCAAGCGGCTGATACTGATTTTCGCCGGCTGGGGAATGGATGCTAATCCGTTCCGCCACGTTTCGCGTCCGGGCTACGACACTCTCGTCGTTTGGGACTACCGCGACCTATCGATGGACTGGTCGGTCGTTGCTAACTACGACGAAATCACTCTGATTGCATGGTCAATGGGTGTCTATGCCGCCTCTATGACCATCCACGCCATCGACCATCTCATCACCGCCAAAATAGCTGTCAACGGTACCATGACGCCCGTCGACAATCTACATGGCATACCCGAAGCCATATTCGAAGGCACAGCCGCTACGCTCGACGAACGCAACCTGCGTAAATTCTTCCGTCGTATGTGTGGTGACCGCGCCACGACTGAGCGCTTCATGCTCGCCGCTCCTCAGCGGCCGGTCGGCGAACTTGTCGACGAACTCCGCGCCATCTACCCCGAGCCGTGGTTTGCCAACCCCAAGGTGTCAGGTTGGGACCGCGCCATCATCGGCCGTCAGGATGCCATCTTCCCGGCTTGCAACCAGCAGCGCGCATGGCAGGGCACACCAATCGTTGTGCTTGACCGCCCCCACTATATCGACCTTCAGGAAATTGCCGATGCATATATAATCGATAAGCACCAGGCCGCCGTGTGCTTCGATGCCGGACGTCCGACCTACGACGCCAATGCCCCGGTGCAGCATGCCATCGTCGACGCCCTCATGGCCGACGCCGCCCGTGTCAAAGCTGATAAACTCATTTTTTCGCCCGGCTGCGTAGCACTCGAAATAGGCTGCGGCACCGGCTCGCTAACCCGTCGCCTCTATCCACTCACCCAAAGAGGCTTCCTCCATCTTTGGGACACTAATACCCTGCCACCCGAAGGCTTTGACAAGGCTCGCTTCAACCAGTGCGATGCCGAGTTACAGATTTGCCGCACTCCTTCCAGACGCTATGACCTCATAGCGTCAGCGTCGACCATCCAGTGGTTCAACTCTCCGGCGCGCTTCATGGCGGAATGTCTGCGCGTGCTCCGTACCCGCCGAATAATTAAGCTCTCGGCCTTACAGCCCGGCCACATGCATTAACACGCTGCCGAAAGACTGACA
>CAMWQZ010000204.1 GCA_947176515.1 uncultured Bacteroidales bacterium
ATGGTGTGGCGTTTGACTTCTTCAATGTTTCAGGTGGCCTCTATGTCGATAAGCAGACATCGCCAGAACTTCGTTCGTCAGCACAGGGTCTGTTTATGATTATGACAAACGGTATCGGCGCTTCGCTTGGCACATGGATTGCCGGAACATTCGTAGTCAATGAATTTGTGTTTGCTCCCGGTCTCGATGCCGTGCAGCAGCTTGAAGGATGGCGCATATCGTGGTATATCTTTGCTGCATATGCATTAGTAGTTGGTATTCTTTTCTACTTCATCTTTAAGGATAATGAACCTAAGCCTGATAAACTTGAAGTTTATGAAGCTGAGGCGACCGCTGCAGGAGCAGATGCAGCCAAGATTGCAGATCATAATGTAAAAGTCCACGTCGATTAATCCGTTGACAATGATTCGTTTTTATGCTCCAGACATAGCCGTCAGTCCATTTCTCCCTGAAAGCGATTCGCAGCATTGTTGTAAGGTGTTGCGTATGCAGTCGGGCGATGAAATTGAGATTGTCGATGGTCGCGGTTCGTTATACCGTTGTCGCATTGTCAACGCTCATCATAAACGCACAGAGATTGAGATTATCGAGCGAGTTGATTTACCCCCTGTCTGGAAATGCAATATTACTATCGCTGTCGCGCCCACCAAGCATCTCGACCGGATGGAGTGGCTCGTGGAGAAACTCGTCGAAATTGGAGTCAACAGAATTGTGCCAATAAAATGTATGCGTTCCGAGCGAAAAGAAATCAAGGTTGAGCGTCTTGAAAAGATTGCTGTTTCCGCTATGAAACAATCGCTTAAAGCCGTATTACCCGTGATTGATGAGATGACGCCTCTGCCTAATTTTCTTGCTTCTGTTTCTAATGAAGTTCAGCGTTTCGTCGCTTACTGCGATGATTGGGTGGAGCGTAAGTTGCTTGCTCGCGAATATCATCCAGGAGCTTCAGTGGCTGTTCTTATTGGCCCCGAAGGTGACTTTTCCCCAGAAGAAATACGCATGGCTCTTGACGCAGGATTCGTGCCGGTGACTCTCGGGGACAACCGCTTGCGCACAGAGACGGCTGCCCTGGTCGCATGTGACACTTTCCATATTATTAATCAAGTAAATCAATGCTAAAATGAATACTCTACAATATCTCAAATCATCGTCGACCGACAACTTTTTTCTGTTGGCCGGACCCTGTGTAATCGAAGGTGAGGAAATGGCCCTCGATATAGCAGCCCACATTGTGCCCATTTGTAGTAAACTCAATATTCCGTATGTATTTAAGGGTAGTTACCGCAAGGCAAATCGCTCGCGAGTTGACTCGTTTACTGGAATCGGAGATGAAAAGGCACTCAAGATTCTACAGAAAGTTGGACGCGAATTTGGGATACCTGTAGTTACTGATATTCACGAGGCAGCGGAAGCTGAGATTGCAGCAGAATATGTGGATATTCTTCAGATTCCGGCATTTCTATGCCGTCAGACCGATTTGCTTGTAGCGGCAGCCCGGACAGGCAAGATGGTTAATATAAAGAAAGGTCAGTTCCTCGCGCCTGAGTCAATGCGTTTTGCAGTGCAGAAGGTCATTGACAGCGGTAATAATCAGGTCGCAGTCACAGAGCGCGGCACAACGTTTGGCTACGGAGACCTCGTTGTTGACTATCGTGGTATTCCTGTTATGAAGCAAGATGGTGTGGTGCCAGTTATCCTCGATGTTACTCACTCGTTGCAGCAGCCAAATACGGCAGGAGGGGTGACAGGTGGCCGTCCAGAACTTATCGAAACAATCGCGCGTGCAGGCATTGCAGTAGGTGCTGATGGATTGTTTATAGAAACTCATCGTAATCCTGCGGTCGCAAAGAGCGATGGTGCCAATATGCTTCGTCTTGACCTGCTTGAAGATTTGCTGCGTAAATTGACAGATATTCGCATGACTATTAAATCATTCTGATATGGTTGACGGATTTTTTAGAGCCGCATCAGTAGTCCCGGCTGTCCAATCGGCTGATATCGAATCAAACGTTACTTCTATAGTAGATTTGATTGCAGACTTGCGCAATCGCCGAGTGGAGCTCGCTGTTTTTCCTGAAATGTCACTGACAGGATATACTTGTGGCGATTTGTTTCACAATTCGACACTTCTCGATGCTGTCGGGCCAGCAATATTGAAGATTTGTGAAGCCACTCGTCCCGTAGGCTCTCCAATCGTTATTGTTGGCGCCCCCATTATCTGTAATGGAGTGCTTTATAATTGTGCTGTAGCGATTAGGGGTAAGGTTTTGGCGATTGTTCCGAAAACATATATTCCTAATTATAACGAATTTTACGAAAAACGCTGGTGGGCATCAGCCCCAGAGCAATCAGAGCGTTGGATTGCACCTGACGGCTCTGAAGTGCCTTTTGGAGTTTCAACTCTAATCGAGGTCGGTGGAGTTAAGATTGGAATAGAGATATGCGAGGATTTGTGGACGCCGCTCCCGCCGAGTACGATGGCTGCTATGGCAGGAGCACAAGTGATAGTCAATCTTTCGGCAAGCGACGATTTGATTGGAAAATATACTTATCTGCGTGATCTTGTGAAACAGCAGTCAGCACGTTGTCTTTGCGCCTATGTCTATTCTTCAGCCGGCTACGGCGAATCATCGACCGACCTTGTGTTTGACGGAAAGGCGTTTATTGCCGAGAATGGGACAATGCTTGCTGCCAATGAACGTTGGCAGCACGATGCGCAGTATGTTATCGCAGATATAGATATCGAGGCTCTTAATCGCGACAGACTTCATATCGGTTCGTTTGCTGACTGTGGAAGGCGCAATGGAGTTTCAGATTTTGAAGTAGTCAAGTGTGATGACGTAGCTGATATTTCGCCCAGGCAATTACAGCGCGAGGTTAATCCCATGCCATTCGTCCCTGCTTCAGATGAGCATCTTCGTGACCGGTGTGAAGAAATTGTTAACATCCAGGTTGCCGGACTTTGCCGCCGTTTGCAGTTCACCCGTTGCCGTAATCTTGTAATCGGAATTTCTGGTGGACTCGACTCAACACTTGCGCTGCTTGTTGCTGTCCGGGCATTTGACAGTCTCGGTCTTGACCGAAAAGGCATCTGCGGCGTTACTATGCCCGGCTTCGGCACAACAGGCCGAACTCATCGTAATGCAGTTGGACTAATGGAGGCATTGGGCGTTTCGTCTCGCGAGATTTCAATTGTTCCGGCTGTCAATCAGCATTTCTCTGATATCGGTCATGACTCGTCTGTCCACGATGTCACTTATGAGAACTCGCAGGCTCGCGAGCGAACTCAATTGCTGATGGATATTGCCAATCAGGTAGGCGGCATGGTTCTTGGTACAGGTGACCTCTCAGAACTCGCCTTAGGGTGGGCTACATATAATGGAGACCACATGTCGATGTATGGCGTAAATGCCGGAGTACCCAAGACACTCGTCCGCCATCTTACCCGATATTTTGCAGAAAATATTGTCGACGATGCGTGCAAAACTATTTTGCTCGACATTATTGATACACCTATTAGTCCTGAACTCATTCCGGCAGCGGCTGACGGAACTATAAAGCAGAAGACCGAAGACCTCGGTGGACCGTATGAGCTTCACGACTTCTTCCTCTATTATACCCTTCGTTATGGTTTTACACCGCGACGTATTTTCTTGCTTGCTCTCAAAGCTTTTGGTGAAGCATACGACCGTGAGACTATAAAGCATTGGATAACTATTTTCTTCCGACGCTTCTTCGCGCAGCAGTTTAAACGCTCGTGTTTGCCCGATGGACCAAAAGTTGGTTCGGTATGTCTCTCGCCTCGTGGCGACTGGCGAATGCCCTCCGACGCATCATCGGCGCTTTGGCTCGCCCAATGCCAGTCGCTATGACGAGAATTAAGCAGGTAATACTCGCGTTTTCTGAATCAATAGCGCGTCCTATAGTTACGGCGCCACGATTTTTCTTCGCAATGATGC
>CAMWQZ010000205.1 GCA_947176515.1 uncultured Bacteroidales bacterium
TTAACACGTCTCTTGCGATGAAGCCGGTTAAGTATGTTATGGACCGCACATTTAAGATTGACTCTCATCGTCAGTTCCCCAAATACACTTCGACGAAGTTTGAGACCTGGTTCCACCGTCATGCCGAGGCAGAGCAAACCAGATATAAGCGTCATGTCAGCTATTTCCATGGCTGCTATGTCAATTACAATTATCCAGATCTTGGCAAGGCTTTTGTCGCGGTCTACAATGCTTTAGGCATAGGTGTACGATTGCTTGACCGCGAACGCTGTTGCGGCGTGGCAAAGATTGCTAATCGTTTAGTCAAAGAGGCTACACGCGATGCCGATATTAATCTCGCATCAATTCGCAAGGCAATAGCTGATGGAAGTGAAGCCGTCGTGTCGACCAGTTCTACATGTTGCTTCACCATGCGCGACGAATATCCTCATATCCTCGGCATTGACAATGCCGATGTCCGCCGCTCGATAACTCTTGCTACGGCTTATCTCTCAAAGCTCATTGAGCGTGGAGAGGTGAAACTGGTATTCCGTGATGACTATCTCCGTCGCGTCGCTTATCATACCCCCTGCCACATGGAGCGCATGGGCTTCGCTCAATATTCGGTCGAACTTTTGAAATCAATTCCCGGCGTTGACCTGGTCGTGCTTAATCCAAACTGCTGTGGCATTGCAGGAACATATGGCTTCAAGAAAGAGAATTACGAGACGTCTCAGGCGATAGGCTCAAAGCTTTTTGCTGAAATCGAACGCGAACGTCCTGATTTCGTCTCCACCGATTGCGAAACTTGCAAATGGCAGATAGAGATGTCAGTCGGTATGAAGGTGAAGCATCCCATCGAAGTCCTCTTCGAAGTCCTTGATGTCGAAGCTACCAAAAAGGCAAATAATTTGATAAATTAAAAAATTCGCATTATTTTTACGAAAAATATCTAATCACCACCATAACAATCAAATCACATTATGGCAAACAGTGCTTATGACGTCCTTGGAGCGTCGCGCAAAAGATTTCTTAACTGGCAGATGAAGACCATTTTGGTTACGATGGTCGGATATGCTATTTTCTATTTCGTTCGTAAAAACTTTTCGGTTGCCATGCCTGGTCTGACAGCTGAATATGGCATTTCTAACAAATCATTTGGATGGATTATTTTTGCCGGTTCTCTCATCTATGGTATCTCTCGCTTTGTCAACGGCTATGTTGTTGACCGCATCCGTGGCCGTGTCGTTATGGCGCTTGGGCTCTTGCTTTGTGCTCTCGCCAACTTTGCCTTTGGATGGGGTGCTGATTTCAGCAAATGGTTTACAGGTATCGAAAACGGTCCGCGCATGGTCGAGGGACTCGTATTTTTTATGGGCTTTATAATCATTGTCAACCAGTGGTTTCAAGGCATGGGTTATCCTCCATGCGCTCGCATCCTTCCTCACTGGATTCATCCATCTGAACTCGCTACGAAGATGTCGGTTTGGAATTGCTCCCATTCAATCGGAGCAGCCCTCGCAGTTATCGTGTGCGGCTACGTCATGGGTTCACTTGGCACAGATTTAAGCAACGACCACTCTTATGTTGCTGGGATTGTTCGTAATCTGAGTGAAAACGGTGTCAGCGCTGCCGATGCTGTCAAGCAGGCCGCCTCTTATGCCGCTCACGCTGGTGCTTGGCGTTGGTGCTTCTGGATTCCTGCCGCAATCGCGACTGCTGGAGCAATATTTATTTTTGTCGGTTTACGCGATGAGCCCAAGGATGCCGGACTTCCCGATCTCCCCGATACTGGTCTTGGTAAACTCAAAGAGACAAGTGACCCCCGTGCACGCAAGAAATTTGAAAAAGTGATGGTGTGGACCAACCGTTGGGTGTGGACATTCTGTGCCGCAAACTTCTTTGTCTACGTTGTCCGTATGGGCATTCTCGACTGGGGTCCGAAATTTCTAACCGAGAGCCGTAATCTCTCGATTGAAAGCGCCGGTTGGACTGTAGCCGCCTTCGAAATAGCCGGTGTGGTCGGCACTCTTTTCGCCGGATGGGCGACCGACAAACTTTTCCACGGCAAAGGCCATCGCATGTGTGTGGTTTGCATGCTCGGTGCAGCTTTGTTCATGACAGTGTTCCGCTTCCTGCCAGAAAGTGCCGGTATAACGGTCACAGCTCTTGTTCTCGTAGGCGCCGGTTTCTTCATCTACGGTCCACAGGCACTTATTGGCATTGAACTTGGCAATCAAGCAACCAAAGAGGCTTCAGCCCGTGCCAACGGGCTTGCCGGGATAATCGGTTACCTCGGTTCTGGCGCGTCTGGCCTCCTCGTGGGCTATGTCGCCGATATTTTTGGTTGGACATCAGTGTTTGACACCATTATCCTCGTTGCTATCGTCGGACTCTTCGTTTTGGTTTCAATGTGGAAAGCTCCTCGCGACGGCTATGCCAGAGCAGCTGCAATCAGCTATGATGACGATACTGAAAACCGCATCAACGGCGGTGATACTACCGACGAGCCAATGTAATCATTAATAAAAATATACTCCGAACAATGAACTTTGATAAATATATGTCGCCAATGAGCGACGACCAACTCATGGAGGCCTGTCGCCGCATACGCCATGTCGCCCTTGACATGGATGGCACTATCTACCTTGGATCGAAGCTTTTTCCGTGGACAAAAGGTTTTCTCCAGAAACTCACTGACAATGGCATAGGTTATTCGTTCCTTACTAATAATCCGACTCGTTCGCTTGACGATTATGTTAAAAAACTTGCTGGCATGGGTATCGAGGCCACTCGTGAAGAAGTTTACACTACGGCCGTCGCTACCATCGACTATATCAAGACTCACTTTCCCAACGCGAAACGTCTCTTCGTGCTCGGTACTCCGAGCATGATTGGCGAGTTTGAGGCTGCCGGATTTGAAATGTGTGCCGATGATGCTGCTGACCGTCCCGACGTGCTCGTTGTCGCTTTCGATACTACTCTCGTCTACCCACGCCTCTGCCGCGCTGCGTGGTGGGCGTCGCAGGGCATTCCCTATATCGCCACCAACCCCGACCGCGTCTGCCCAACCGACCAGCCCGTTATACTTGTTGACTGTGGCAGTATCTGCGCATGCATCGAGCATGCCACCGGCCGTCAGCCCGATATTGTTATCGGTAAGCCCAATCCCGATATGCTGCGTGGTATTATGGACCGATATGGCTACCGTCCCGAAGAAATAGCCATGTGTGGCGACCGCATATACACCGATGTGGCTATGGCACGTAACGCCGGAGCGTTTGGGGTGCTCGTCCTTTCAGGTGAGACCACTCTCGACACTGCCGTAAATTCCGACCCTCAGCCACCTATCACCGCCGATACAGTCGACACTTTTGCCGACCTCCTAATCGCTTCTCGAAAATAGACTTCGGATAAATACAATAATACGCAATCGGCATGACAGAAAACCCTTTTCTCTCATGCCGATTTTTTATGTCAGTCATTAATTCAGTCGACTTTATTCTTAATCCATAAATCGGAATACCAGCCGTTTGTCAGTGCAAGACCATTCGCTATATTGTAGCACAATAAGCTTTATTAGAGGGTTACGGAAGTATTGTATTCCGAATTTGCTGGTAGCCCCTCTTCCTCTGAAATTTCGAAATCAATCTCTTTGTCAATATTTGCAAGATTTATAGATATTACCGTTAGTCTATTACGATAAACGTCAATATCCTCTTGAGCAGTTTTTGAAGAGCTGCCATTGGACCAAGTAAAATTTATCGTGAAGGAACGTGACTTTTCTTTTGTATCTTTAGGATTCCACCACTCAAATAAGTTATAATATGAATATTTAGCAACGCATTCTTTTTGAGAATCAGACAGCGAAAGCACACTAAGATCAATGGTGCTGTTCTCCTCCCCGTCGTCCAATGTTATTTTTCCATTTTGGATTTCAGCAGTTATTTTTA
>CAMWQZ010000206.1 GCA_947176515.1 uncultured Bacteroidales bacterium
TCACAATGCTGACTGTAGTATTTTCATTATTAACATCCGCAAGTCCGGCCTGATCAGTAATTACTACGCTGTGAGGCTCTGAAACTTCACTAAAAATATCGGGCCCCCATACGCCGTCTTCGTCCAGGGAGTATGACCACGCAGTAACAGTGTAGACAAATGTATCACCGCAATTTGCATTTAAACCTGTAAAATCGTAAGATGTTTCAGGAGTGTCTGTTTTGTAATTACCGACGTTCTCCTTGACAGCATCGCCAGCGTGAACCTGCTGTTTAATTGAAATATTATCGAAGAACAACATCTGAGACGCACCGTCACCGTCAAACTCAAAACGGATGACAGTAGTAGCCGTACCGTTGTCAAACTCTACGCTAAAGCTCTGAGCACCCTGACTTTCGAGCGTATGCTTGAGAGTCTTATCACCACACATTACACTCACAACGTCACCTTTATCTCCGTAGACATCGAGTTCAATGGTAAACTTGCCGCCATCACCTGTCAAATCAATAGCCGGAGTGGCAAGGAATACATCTTCGCCATACTTCTTATATGTATTTTCAAGTCCGAACATTCCCGAAACGACCCTAACACAGAAGTAATTGTAAGTCCAACCAGGCATAGAGGTTACGTCATCGAGATTTCCATAGAAAGGATATGGCCATGAAAAATCACCGTCTGTAATCTTATCGAAATCTTCATTGACAATGGTCACGAGCTGGTCATCAGTAGCAGTATACTGACGGCTGAGACCGATTACATATCCCATAGCGCGGAATGTCGGTTCCCAACGCGCAGTAAAACCATCGGTCGACACATTTTCAGCATCAAGCGTCACGGGAGTATCGAGAGCCGAAAGAGGCACATAGACACGACAAGGGTCAGATTCCTCTGACGTATAACGGTCATTGACGCTGCGGACAACATAAAAATAATCTTTGCCTTTTTCTGTACCCGTTACAGTCATCGTCGACTCGGTTGTCGGCACATTCTCTATAAGAGTCACACGATTGCCTGCATCGTCAAGCGAATAGACAGTTACGAGATAGCTTTCGGCCAAGGGTGCTTCATTCCAACGTCCGGTAAACTGTTCATACGTGACGTTACGCGGATAGTGAACAATCGGAGGTAGGAGTTCAAAATAATCCTGCACGATTTCCAAATCATCCAGCAACCAGTCTTCGCCAAGTGATGCCATTTCGAGAAAAGCAAGATGATTGCCGAAACCGGGATGGCAAAGGTCAATTTCATAAGTTGTCCATTCTTCGGTCAACTCAACAGACCCATAGTCGATATTGTTAGTGACATAAGGGTCATAGAGCTCTATCTGCAGTTTTGTCGACTCGTTACCAAGTGTGCGAGCCCGGAAACGCACAGTAAAATTACCACCGTCCATTCGCACATCTGTATATGGGGTGCGCACATAGCCTTGAACCGACTCAGTCCCGAACCAGTCACTCTGCTCGAAATGCATAACCGCCAATGCACCGCCTGCTTCGCGCAATCCGCGTCCGCTCCACTGCAGTCCTCCAGTTAAAGTCGCATCTATCTTACCGCCGTCACTCAGTTCAGGAGTGGCCGGAGCCGACTCTGAACCATTGACAAGACCATTAAAATTCTCAGAAAATATTGCAGTGAGTTCGCCGCGCGGTTCTTCTTTAAGAGCATGAGCCGCAGAGGTTACAGAAAGTATAACCGCTAAGGAGAGTAAAAACTTCTTCATATAATAAATAAAATGATTGACAAATAATTTTTCGTTCTACAAAAGTAAGCAAATTAATATATTTATCAGTCATTTCGTCATTAAAAAACAATAAAAATCGCCTTTATTAAGTAAGTTTCGAAACTTACTTACATAAAAAAAGTCTCTGCCAGGGTAAGCGGAGACCGGGATGATGGAGTTTTATGTTGAATATGTAAATTTGTTTATGCTATTACATCGCGGTGTCTTTCGTGAAAGGCATCTTTAGACGGTCAACAAATGACAATTTGGGAGGCTTAACATGAACCGACACTTTTGCCGATGTGCGATTAAGAAAGATTATTGACGAATGGAGAACGATTGCAACCCATTCCTCAAAAGGGACGATGGCGTGGATGCGTGATAGCGGAATCTTATAGAATGGCGAGCGTTCACCAAGTCCGTGAAGAATCAAGCTATCGGTTTCCATGTCGACCGATATATCGTGGTGTTCGGCAACTGTGTCGAAAAGGAGACCAAAGTCAAGACAGTCGATGCTTTTGGGGAGTTTGCGATATTTCTTATAGAGAGTGTCTATTACCTGACTTGTAATCATAACTCAATTAGGGGTGTTGAATCTGTTGATGCTTGTTGTTATATTTTTACTACACTGTTGTAAAATTATAACCTTGTAGCGCTCCAAAAGTTCGCCCGATATTCAAATATTTTCATAGTATTTTTAGACAAAATGCAACAAAGGCGCGCCCTTACGAGGACACGCCTTTGCTATATTGAGATTTATGCTATTTTTTAAGCAAGGAAGCCGAGTAACACACCAGCGGCAACTGCCGAACCAATCACACCGGCAACGTTGGGACCCATGGCATGCATGAGCAGATAGTTAGACGGGTCGTATTCGAGACCGAGGTTGTTTGAGATTCGAGCCGACATCGGCACAGCCGATACACCGGCGTTACCGATAAGCGGGTTGATCTTCTTATCCTTGGGCAACACGAGGTTGAAGAGCTTGACGAAGAGCACGCCTGACGACGACGCGATCACAAACGCCATGAGACCCAGGATGAAAATGAAGATGGTATCCCATGTCAGGAACTGCGAAGCCTGAGTCGACGCACCGACAGTCATGCCGAGAAGGATTGTGACAATGTCGGTGAGAGCGTTGCTCGCTGTCTTTGCCAGACGGTTTGTCACACCGCATTCGCGGAGCAGGTTACCGAAGAATAGCATGCCGAGCAGAGGCAGACCTGAGGGAACGACGAAGCAAGTAAGAAGCATGCCGACAATCGGGAAGATAATCTTCTCGTTCTGCGACACGGCGCGGGCTGGCTTCATACGGATGAGGCGCTCTTTCTTAGTAGTAAACAGACGCATCAACGGGGGTTGGATCAGAGGCACGAGAGCCATGTAGCTATAAGCCGACACCGCGATTGCACCCATCAAGTTAGGAGCGAGCTTAGACGACAGGAAGATAGCTGTCGGTCCGTCAGCACCACCGATGATTGCGATTGCACCGGCCTGGTCAGGAGCGAAGTTAAGGGCAAGAGCCACCATATATGCACCAAAAATACCAAACTGGGCAGCCGCACCGATAAGCATCAGCTTAGGATTGGCAATCAACGCCGAGAAATCGGTCATCGCACCGATACCGAGGAAAATCAGCGGAGGATACCAACCGGCACTTACACCATTATAAAGAATATTGAGCACCGAGCCTTCCTCGTAGATACCGATTTCGAGACCGGCACCAGTGTTAAAAGGTACGTTACCAATAAGAATACCAAAGCCAATAGGCACAAGGAGCATAGGCTCAAAGTTATGCTTGATGGCGAGCCAAATGAAGAACAGGCCGACAGCAAGCATGATAAAGTTGCCTATCTCGGCATTGGCAAAACCTGTCAGATCCCAGAACTGTTGCAGGTTTTTCAATAGAAAATCACCAAATGACATAATTACGATTGATTATGCGATTGTGATGAGAACAGTGCCTTCGAGTACAGAGTCACCAGCAGCAACGTTGATTGAAGCTACCTTGCCGTCACGACCAGCGTGGATGGCATTTTCCATCTTCATAGCCTCAAGGAGCACGACAGTGTCAGCAGCCTTAACTGAATCACCGACTTTAACGGGAATTGAAAGCACAACGCCTGGCAGCGGAGCCTTAACAGCATCGCCTGTACCAGTGGGTGCCGGTTTTGCAATAACCTTCTCGCCGGCAGAGGTACGCGG
>CAMWQZ010000207.1 GCA_947176515.1 uncultured Bacteroidales bacterium
CCGAGATCTACACGCGTAAGATGGTCGGCAGCGTCATATGTGTATAAGATACAGTTCCAAAGGTTCTTATACTATAATGAAACCTTTTTAGCAACTTGAGAAAACTGTGTTGAATTGATAAATTTGTTTTTCATAATGAAATGTGTGTTTGGGTTAAATAATTTTCGATGACAAAATTATAATTAATATTTTATGTGTGCAAATATTTTAAAAGAAAAATAAGATATTTTTGTCAGTAAAATGCATGAGGTAACAACAAATGGAGTCTACAAGTCGTTACTAAGTAAATTTCATCATATTTGCGTGTGCTATGAATAAAGGTTTGATTGCTTTGGCGTTGGGAACGTTTGCGCTGGGCATTACTGAATTTTTGATGATGGGTATTTTGGTAAATTTGGCCAAGGACCTGTCTGTGTCGGTTGGCGAAGCCGGACATCTGATATCGGCTTATGCAACAGGCGTTTGTGTTGGCGCGCCAGTGTTGCTATTCGCCCGAAAGTTTAAGCTTAAGACAATAATGATGGCGCTTGCGGCGCTGATTGCGATTGGTAATCTCTGCGCAGCGCTCTCGCCGTCATATTGGACCCTCTTTGCCTCGCGTTTTATCTCAGGCTTGCCTCACGGAGCTTACTTCGGGGTGGGGGCAATTGTTGCCCGTAAGCTTGCGGCGCCAGGTAAAGAGGTCAGCGCAGTCTCGATAATGATTGCCGGCATGACGGTGGCTACGCTTGGTGGTGTGCCGTTAGGAACGTTTATAACTAACACATTTTCATGGCGCATAGCCTTTTTGTTTGTAGCCGTTGCCGGAGTAATAACATTTTTCGCTATCCGTCATTGGGTTAAAGATGTAGGTAGGCTTCCCGATATGGGTTTCAAGGGGCAGTTCCATTTCTTGAAGACCTTGCCGCCGTGGCTTATATTCGGAGGTGTGATTTTCGGTCAGATTGGCATGTACTGTTGGTACAGTTATATCGACCCACAGTTGACAGTCGTTGCCGGATTTACAGCTGATGATTTGTCGTGGCTTATGATTTTGGCCGGTTTCGGTATGTTTGCCGGAAATCTGTTGGCTGGACGTCTGAGTGATCGTTTCAAGCCGTCGGCTGTGGCAGCGAGTGTCCAGGCGAGCGCGATACCTGTATTGTTATTGTTTTATTTCTTCGGACATTATAAACTTGCGGCCATAGTATTGATGATGTTGGGAACGGCGGCGTTATTCGGCTCCGGCAGTCCATTGCAGTCGTCGATTGTCGGTTATGCCAAGGGTGGCGAAATGCTCGGCGCAGCATGTATTCAAATTGCCTATAACGCAGGCAATGCGATAGCGGCTGCAATAGGAGCAGCAGCTATTAATGCCGGGCTATCTTACTCAACGACAGCTTTGTTGGGTCAGCCGCTGATTGTAGTGGGCTGTGTGCTTCTTATCGTGCTATACGAGCGTTATGAGCGCGGTCGACGTGTGGAGATGTGACGCTTTAAATCGACGTTATAAAATTTTTACAAAAAATCTGCTTAGTGTGAGGGCATTGTCAAAATGATGTCGTATATTTGCATGTGATTTAACTAAAAAATAGTGTAGAATAGTGGCAGCTCATGTCGCTGCCAAAAAGAGATTATCATCATATTAGTATAATTAACAGCAAAAAAGGACATATTACCATGACTGACAAGCCCAACTTGAGTTTTTGGAAATTATGGAATCTTAGTTTCGGATTTTTCGGCGTTCAGATTGCTTATGCACTGCAAAGCTCACAGGTTAGCCGAATCTTTTCAACAATTGGAGCCGACCCTCACGACCTCAGTTATTTCTGGATTTTGCCTCCGTTGATGGGGCTTATAGTGCAGCCAATCGTCGGTTCGGCGAGTGACCGCACGTGGAACCGTCTGGGGCGTCGTCTGCCTTATCTGGTAATCGGCGCTTTGGTGGCAATAATAGTGATGTGTTTCCTGCCTAACTCGGGTTCGCTCGGATTGGGTGTGTCACAGGCTATTATCTTCGGCTTGGTGATGCTGATGTTTCTCGACACATCTATCAATATGGCTATGCAGCCGTTCAAGATGCTCGTCGGTGACTTTGTTAATGAGAAGCAAAAAGGGCTGGCATACTCGATACAGAGTTTTCTTTGCAACGCCGGCTCGGTAGTCGGTTACATTGCCCCGATTGTGTTGGCTATGTTCCTCAGCAATACCGCTCCTGCCGGTGAAGTGCCGGCTACGGTTACTTGGTCGTTCTATCTCGGCGCAGCTATCCTGTTGCTGTGCGTGATTTACACCTTCGCTAAGGTCAAGGAGATGCCGCCTCACGAATATGCAGTTTATCACGGTATTAAGGAAGAACCGACCAGTGACGGCAAGAAAGAGAAAGTCAATATGATAGCGTTGCTCGTCAAGGCGCCTAAGGTGTTCTGGACAGTAGGTCTCGTTCAGTTCTTCTGCTGGGCGGCGTTCCTCTATATGTGGACTTACTCGACAGATGCAATAGCGAGCCACGCTTTCAATGCTCCTTCAATTGAAGAAGTGACAGGCATAACGGTGAACGGCAAGTCATATGACGATAAGTATTTGTTCAACGGCACGACACTCTTGCTGGCCGAAGGCCGCCAGACTCTCGCAGGGATTAAAGTGGACGGTGAGACTATGGCTGCAAACACTGTCGTGGTGGATGGCGATACGATTATATCAGATGGCGCGCCCGTCTATACCAACGGTGTGGCTAAGGTTTCGCCTGACGGATCAGAAGTTGCCAAAGCAGGGAAGAGTATAATGGTCGACGGACGTGAGGTCGCAGTCACAGAGTCAGCCACCACGGTTAGCGCCTTGTCGCAGATTAAGCCTGGCGACCAACTAATCTTGGCGCATATCGCAAAAGACCCTGACGGCACAGGCAAATATGTGCTCGAACAGACTACTGACCTCCCTGTCATCGGGCAGAACGATGAAATTTCGCTCAATTATAAGACTGTGCTTAACGCTGCAAGCAAAGAGTATCAGGACGCAGGCGACTGGAACGGTGTGTTGCTTGCCATTCAGGCTATCGCGGCAGTAATATGGGCAGTCGTTCTCTCGCAGTTCCGCCGTCGTAAGCTCGGCTACTCGGTTAGCTTGCTCATAGGAGCTCTCGGCTTTATTTCAGTCTACTTTATCCACAATCCAAATCTGCTTTCAGTCAGCTATGCATTGATGGGTTGCGCATGGGCGGCAATATTAGCAATGCCTTTCACAATCCTCACTAACGCCTTGTCAGGCAATCATATCGGCACATATCTGGGCTTGTTTAACTGCACAATCTGTATCCCTCAGATTATAGCGGCTCTCTGTGGCGGTCTGATTCTGTCATGGTTCCCCGTCGGGGCCAATGGAGCACCTCAGACAGTGATGATGCTCGTTGTGTCAGGTATTTTGCTCGCTGTTGGCTCTCTTTTCGTTTGGAACATCCGCGAAACTTTTGGTAGCGCAAATAATAATAAATAGTATCATGGAATCAATACGTCGCCTCTACAAAATCGGTAACGGCCCGTCAAGCAGCCACACAATGGGCCCTCGTAAGGCTGCGCAAACTTTTCTCGAGCGTCACCCCAATGCAGCAGCCTACGAAGTGACTCTTTATGGCGCGCTTGCTGCTACGGGCAAAGGTCACCTCACAGACGAAGCTATCCTCGATGTGCTTCGCCCGGTAGCTCCGACAGAAATTGTATGGAAGCCGGAGATAGTCTTGCCTTTCCACACCAACGGTATGCGTTTCCGCGCTCTTAACTCAGATGGTTCAGAGGCTGATTCATGGACCGTCTACTCGGTCGGCGGTGGTGATTTGCTCGAAGAAGGTCAGGAACGACGCGCCCAAAAGAGCATCTACGGGATGACCAAAATAAAAGACATCCAGCAATGGTGTGAAGAAACCGGTCATAGTTAT
>CAMWQZ010000208.1 GCA_947176515.1 uncultured Bacteroidales bacterium
AACGTGGTCATAAACACCTCTGCGCCTTCTTGTTGTAATTCGCCGAGTTCTTTTAAGTTGTTACGGATTTTTTCATCTGACAGGAGGTCTTCCCATTCAGGATTGGTATCGGCTGCAATTGGGTCAGCCTCAGTTGCCATGTCCTTGAATCTGTCGGCCATATTCTGACCCATGCGTTTGATTTCAGGGAAAATTTCGTTGTTGAGCTTGGCCGAAATGCGACGGGTGTCATTTGTCCTGATAAGCTCCACGAACATCTGTCTCAAATCAGTCTGCCACCCGGGGAGTTCTTTTATCGCTGCGAGGCTGTTAGCTGTCTCGGACGATAGCTTGACATTGCGATATTTATCGAGGACCAAGGCTATGCCGGTCAGGGCTCTAACAGAAATATGGTCTTCAGCTACTCGATAAGCATCGAGCAGCAGTCTTAACTTGCGGTCATCATAAAAGTCAAGTAGACTTAACGTTAGGGCGCTCACACACAAGGCTCGTGTCCTAAACGGTAGGGACTCGTCAGCTATAAATTCTCGGGCAATTTTTGCATCATCGACATTAATTGGGAATGTCACCCACAGACGGTTGAAAATATCGCGTTCGTTCATCTCTGAGCGTAATTTGTCAGACTCTGAGGGCGAACTGCCGATTGACATATTGTGAAACGGCGACATTTCGTCAATCGACTTGCGATGATTTGCGAAGAGCTGTGCAAGGGTTTCGTCGCGATGGGAATTGACTGACCGCAGCGTATTATAATATAGAGTAGGGGTGTCGGCGATTGACATTTCGCGCGTAAGCAAATCTCGTAAAGTGGCCGCTTCACGCATCAGGTCAGCATAAACAGCGTCGCGCGAAGGGTCGTCTGCGCCGTCAATCAAGTAGCGCAGCAAGAAACTATAGCCTTGCTCGGCTTTCTCGATGCGGTCATTGATTGACCACGATGATATGGCTTTGGCTGCATTGCGCAATTCGCCAAACGCATCTCCAAGTCTTCTGCGTTCCAACAGGCCATTGATGCGTGCTCTGAACTCATTTATTTCTTTATTCGTCATGTGGATTGCTGTTTGTAATGAATAAACGCAAAATCTATGCCAAAGTTGATATCTGATTATATAGTTTCTGGCGACGGCAGTTTGTCGGCGATTTTAGCATTGATTAACTCCCAGGCGTCTTGAGAAAAGGCATCGCTCGGCAGGGTCAAGCGGTCGTCAAGTCTGGTGCCGAGAACAAGCGATAGGGTGTTGGATGATAGTTCTGCGGACTGTACTTCACACCACGGAAGGAAAACTGAGGGTAGGGGTCTGCAATCTTCGTTTTTTGGTAGGAAATCTATTTTTAAGCCATCTTTAGTCACCGTAACCTGTTTTGGAGTTATGGCTCGAATGCTTTGTGGCGACATGGCATAATCAAACCATACGAGCGTGAGCGCCATTGGATATAACAGGAAGATGATGACCAGTCCTACATAAACCGCCCGTATATCAAACAGAGCCCACACGCTGACCGCAACTAACGGCAAGGCAAGCAACCACCATCGGTTGGCAAGCCATGTGAATGCGAGCCTGTTGATATAGTTTCGGCTTGGGATTGTAAACGGTTGCGAAGTCATCAGTCTTTATGAACAGGCGCTATTTTTGCTTCTGGGTCGCTTATGATGCCATCACGAATTAGAAGTGCGTCGATTGTAGGGTCTTGTCCGCGGAAGCGTCGATAGAGTTCGGCTGGATTTTCTGTGCCGCCTTTCGACAAGATATTGTCGCGGAACGATTGGGCAGTCTTGCGGTCAAATATACCATGCTCTTTAAATTCAGCAAATGCATCTGCATCAAGCACCTCAGCCCATTTATAACTATAATATCCAGCAGCATAACCTCCTGAGAAAATATGGCTGAACTGAGGCGACATCATCATGCCTTCAACAGGGTCAAATATCTTCACGCTTTCAGTTGCTTGAACCTCAAACGCCATTGGGTCATCGACAGGCTGTTTGATAGTGTGCCAAGCCATATCGAGGTAGCCAAATGATAGCTGACGCATACAGGCATAGGCTGCACCATACTGCGAAGCTGCAATCAGGCGGTTGACAAGTTCCTGAGGAATTGGCTCGCCTGTTATATAATGCTTGGCAAAACCGTCAAGGAATTCCTTCTCTGTAAGGTAGTTTTCGTTAAACTGAGAGGGAAGCTCGACGAAATCACGGTAAACCGACGTTCCGCTTAGCGATTTATATTTTGTATTGGCGAGCAGGCCGTGGAGGGCGTGACCGAATTCATGTAAGAACGTTTCAACCTCATAAGGAGTCAACAGCGAAGGAGTGTCGGCTGTCGGTTTGGTGAAATTCATCACTATTGAAACGTGAGGACGTGAATTGACACCTTCGTCAGTGATAAATTGGTCCTTAAATCCTGTCATCCATGCCCCTGGACGTTTTGATTCACGTGGGAAAAAGTCAGTGTAAATCACACCTAAATATTCTCCGTTGTCATCAAAGACTTCAAAAGCTTTAACGTCGGGATGGTAGACTTCAATTTCAGGGTTTTCTTTAAATTGTAGGCCATAAAGACGGGTGGCGAGGCCAAACACACCGTCAATCACATTGTTAAGCTCAAAATATGGGCGCATTGCTTCTTCGTCGAAACTATATTTTTCGGCCTTGAGCTTATTAGAATAATATGAGTAATCCCATGGTTTAAGTTCGATAGGTTGGCCTTCGAGTGAAGTCGCAAACTCGGTGAGTTCATCCATTTCCTTTTTCAATGCAGGCTTGTATGCTTCGCGCAAGCGGTCGAGTAGGTCATAGACGGCAGCAGGATTTTCGGCCATTGTGCGTTGCAGCGAGTGGTCAGCATAAGTCTCTGAGCCGAGTAGGTTTGCAATCTGACGGCGTATGTCAGAAATTCGGCGTATGTTATTCAGATTGCTATATTGTCCCTGAGTGTTACGCGCTGAATAAAGGCGATACATTTTTTCACGCAAATCACGGCGGTCAGAATATTTCATAAACGCCATGTAGACTGGTTGAGCGAGCGTGAAAAGATATTTATCATTAAGACCTTTGGCTTTTGCAGCCTCGGCGGCGGCTGAGATTGAGCTTTCAGGAAGTCCGGCGAGGTCATCGGCGTCAAGGATTATTTCATATGTATTAAGCTCACGCAGCACATTCTGACCGAACATCGTCGTAAGCTCTGACAACTCGGCATTAAGTTTGCGGAACTTTTCTCGGTCTTCGCCAACGAGCTGTGCGCCCGACAAAGCAAATGAATCATATGTGCGTTGGAGCAACATTGCGTCTTCAGGCGAAAGAGTCGACTTGTCAATGTTCTCATAGACAGTCTTTATTCTGTTCCATAGGCCCTCGTTAAGAGTGATTGCCGTTGAATAGTCGCTCAGCTTCTGAGATGCGCGCATACTGATTTCCATCATCTCATCATCAGAATTAGCAGAGAGTAGGGGATAAAACACATTAAGGACTCTGTCGAGATCCGCGCCAGTCGCTTCAAGAGCCTTAATAGTGTTGTCGAAAGTTGGGGCATCGGGATTGTCGACTATAGCTTGGATTTCGACATTTGCAAGTTCAATACCGCGGTCTAAAGCTGGTTCCCACATTGAATTATTAATTGCCGAAAAAGGCACGGTGTTGCGGACCGTTGTGTCGAAAGAGTGTTCGAGCGGATTATTAGCAGATGTAGCAATTGACATAGCTGTAAAAAGAGACAAAATGATAGATTTTTTCATAAATTCATTAGTTTTTGAGACGTCAAAACGTCTCAATTGCTGATTATTTACCACAAAGTTAAAAATTTATGAGGAAACAAATATGTTTTAAATACTTAAAAAACTCCAATTTGCCGCAGCTTGATATGCCATTGCTTATATTTGATAGTGATAAC
>CAMWQZ010000209.1 GCA_947176515.1 uncultured Bacteroidales bacterium
ATCCTGCATTACACCGCCGATGCAATCATAGTTGAATGTCATGCGCGCGCCACAAGTTTTTTCCATGATGTCAAGAATCTGTTCGCGAACACGAAGAGTGTAGAAGAGCATCGTGGTTGCGCCAAGGTCCATGCAGTAAGTACCTATAAACAGACAGTGGGAAGCTATACGAGAAAGCTCGTCCATCATTACACGGATAACTTCAGCGCGGCGAGAAATCTGGATGCCAGCAGCTTTTTCAATTGCGATACAGAGTCCATGATGATAGTTATGGGCTGAGAAATAGTCCATACGATCCATAAAAGGCAGACACTGCGGATAGGTCAAATCTTCACAGAGTTTCTCAATGCCGCGATGGATATAACCCATGTAGACATCAATTTTTTTGATTTCTTCGCCGTCAACGGCTGTACGGAAACGGAGTACGCCGTGGGTTGCAGGGTGCTGCGGACCGATATTAACGACAAAGTCTCCGGGCTCGAAAATAGCAACCTCTTTTTTCTCAATCTTACCATCAGGCAACTCGACATATGTGTCGGTCATATCGCTTTGGCGTTCGTTTTCGATTGAGACCTCGTTGGTTTCAGCATAATCTTTTCTTAAAGGATAGCCTTTCCAGTCTATCGCAAGGAAAAGACGGCGCATGTCGGGATTACCGATAAAAATAATGCCGAATAAGTCATACACTTCGCGTTCGAAAAGGCAAGCGACCTTCCACACGTCGGCAGCCGAATGTAACATCGGACGCTCGCGGTCAGTAGTCGTAATCTTTACGCCGCACATTGTGTTGTACTTGCTCGACATCAAATAGTAAATCGCACCGAGAGAGTCTGTCCAATCCATGCCGACAACAGTGACAAGATAATCCATCTTGCAATCTTCTTCGTCACGGAGTGCCAACGCAAGGTCATGCCATTTCGCGTCGGGTATGCTAATCATGGGCATGTCTTCGCCTTCGAAGGTCGCTTCGGGGAAGAGTTTGGCAATCTTTTCTTGAAAATTAGCCATATATCTGATAATTGACTTGCTTTATTAATAATCGGTTAATTTCAATCTTCTACACTCTCAATGGGATGTGTTTCAAGAAATTCACGTTGCTTTTCCTGACGGTTAACACCTCCGAAGAATTTTTCAACCTTTATTTTACGCGAGAGCTGCATAATGCCGTAAATCATTGCTTCTGGACGGGGAGGACAACCCGGAACATACACATCGACAGGAACAATATCCTCAATGCCACGGGCAACGTGATAACTTTTGCGGAACGGACCGCCAGATATCGCACAGCTACCACAAGCAATTACATATTTAGGCTCAGCGAGCTGGTCATAAAGACGGCGCAGGACTGGAGCCATACGGTTTACAATCGTGCCGGCGACCATGATAAAGTCTGCCTGACGGGGCGAGGCTCGAGCGACTTCCCACCCAAAACGGGCCATATCGAAGCGCGCCGCGCCCAGCGACACGAATTCGATACCGCAGCAACTGGTGGCGAAAGTGAGTGGCCATAATGAGTTAGACCGCCCCCAGTTGATAAGCTTATCAAGCGAACCAACGATTACGTTAGTACCACTATCTTTAAGCTGCTGAACGAGTTTCTCAATATACTCGTTATCTTTGAATGCCTCATAGGGCATGCTTTTAGTTGTTACTTCCATTCAAGAGCTCCTTTCCGCCAGGCATAAACAAGCCCAAGCACTAAAACGCCGAAGAATACTGCAATGCTGATGAGACCGTCAACGCCAAGCTCGCGCATACGCACTGCCCAAGGGTAAAGGAAAACAGTCTCAACATCAAACATCAAAAAGAGAATTGCAAACAGATAGTATCCGACTTTAAACTGCGACATGCTCTTACCGCGTGTCGGAATACCACATTCATAGGCTTCGCCCTTTTGAGGATTAAATGAACGTGGCGAAATAAGCTTCGCAATCCACATGGCGAGCGCAACAAGCGCAAAACCTGTCAGCAACGCTGTGATGGCAAGCAGGCCATTGTTCGTAATACCAAAAATGTCTAAAGCTATCATATTGATTTTTAATGATTTTTTCAGCAGAAAACAGCAATAAGGTCTACTCGCGAACAGACACGACAACCCATATTGTCATATTTTAGCACAAAGGTAGTCAAAATTTCACAAATTCTACAACATTTCATTAAAAACTTTTTAACTAAAGTCAAATCGTTTGCGAGCTCTCCTCGCAATAATAATGATGGCCATTCTCGATTTTAGAGAACGGCCATCATTTAACCAGTATTAATAGTCTAAAAAGGGATGAGATTACGAATGGACGTCAAGGACGAAGCGTGCACCCTTGGTATAATTACGGTCAAGGGTCAATGAACCGTTAAGTCGGCGAGCACGAATCGCGTTAATAGGCAAACCGAGCCCATTGCCCTTTGTGAGGTCGCGAACTTCATTGAACGGACGGAATATGCTGTCGCGTTTTTCCTCACTGATGCCGCAGCCAGTGTCGGTGATAATAAACTGAGCCGAACGTGCGCCACGCTTCTTATATTCAAGAGTAATTTTACCTCCTTCGGGGGTATTAAGAGCTGCATTAATGAGAAGATGGCGCAAAACGTTTGCAGTTTCCTCTGCGTTAAGTCGCGCATTCATCTTAGGAGCATTGACCGTAAGCGTCACGCCTTCGGCAAGGGTCGGACGCACCTCATCAGCGAGGGCCTCGCAGAACTGAAGGACGTTGACATCTTCTGTTTCAAACAATTCCTTAACATTTGACTCAAGTTCGGATAGCAACTGAACATCAGCTGCAAACTTTTTGAGAGCCTGGACGGCAGGATGATTTGCAGGGAGAGTCTCGAGGGTCGGCTGCATCTGAGACAAAATATTATGGATAAATGCATCTTTCAAACGAGTATGCTCTAAAGCCGTATCAAGGTTGCGGCGCAATGAACGGCAACGCACGACATAACGAACAAGGATGATACCGCCGACAACAAGCGCGGCCACAAGCAACCCGATGATTACGCAAAGAGTGACAATAAGAGCTGTCTTTACGCTAATTGTATCATTAAGTTCCTCGATGGTTGTATCACGTTCTGCGACTTCGGCTGCAGCCCTATCCAAACGCTCCTGCGTACGGAGCATCTTCATCGAATCAGTCCACTGATTGTAACGGGCATACGTACGGTTGAGTAAGCGCGCATTTTTTGACGCAGTTGCACAGTCAATCAAAGCGCGGAACGAACTATCCGCTTTTTCGTAACTGTCTTCACGCTCGTATACCGAAATCAACTTATTAATCGCATCGTCCCCTGCCCTGTTGTTTCCAAACGCGTATGAAAAAGCGGCTTCGTTATACAACAAATCTGCAGCTCGCACTGGGTCTTTACCGACATTGGCAGCCATGCGGTCAAGATTCTCGCGAGCTTTTACGGCATTTTTCACATTAACATACATCGCCAAACGTTCGCGAGCAGTATCATAATAAAGATTATTGAGCTGCTGCCCCAATGCTACTTGCTCGTCAATAGCAGCATCTGCACGAGCAAGCATTTCGAACGCCTCCTTATAATAATTCTCGCGATGATACAGCTGAGCCGCAGCAACACCGGCCTCAACAGCTTTTTGCGGATTTTTCTCTGCAACATATGCATTAAGAGCCTCCTTAAAGTAATACCTCGCTGGAGTATATTCTTTCTTTGCAAGATTAGCTTTAGCCTGTTCAAGCATGCCATCGCCACGCGTAGCCGCCATTAAGGATGTGGCAGACAGCAAAACAGCAAATATTGTAAGGATACTTTTTTTCATCTACGAATTAAATTTTGTTAAATCAACCGCAAAGATACACTAAATTATTATTATAAACCAATCATTAG
>CAMWQZ010000210.1 GCA_947176515.1 uncultured Bacteroidales bacterium
ATAAATGTTAAAAAGAGGCGGTGTTTGTCACATAAATCTATCTTTGCTACTCTTTAGAGTATAGATCCCAATGATGGATAAAAGTAGCTTCGAAATAAGGATTTTGCCGCTCTACAAGCGCGTCTATGCGATGTGTCTTGCTGTCATAGGCGACAGTAATGAGGCTGGCGATGCTGTTCAGGAAACTTTTGCTATCTTGTGGGAACGGCGAAATGAACTCGACCAAGTAGATTCGGCTGAAGCATATGTGAGGTCTATAGCGAAGAATGTATGTATAAGACGTCTTAAGTTTAAGTCAAGGCATGGGCGAATTGAAGACATGATGGAGACAAACGACGCTGATTATCATAACCATTTGGTTGATACGAGGAGCGAACTTATCTATTTGCGCGGTCTCATCGACCGACTTCCTGAAATGCAGCGACGAGTAATGACTCTAAGTGTATTTGGAGCATGCTCTAACGCAGAAATAGAGCAGATAACAGGCGAAAGCGCTGATAATGTGCGTCAGTTGCTGTCGCGAGCGAGAAAGAAAATTAAAGAATTATATAAAAAGAATCAACATTCATGAAAAAGATTATCTTAGCACTCGTTGCAGTGCTTGGCATTGCAGCCATTGAGGGCGAGGCAAGAATTTGGAATCCCAAAGGAATGTCACATCCTGACCGTGTGGTGTTTAATCCTGACTTTATGGCAGAAACAAGTGGGTCGCTGAATATAGACCGTATTGAATTTTATAAAGACAGCACATTAGTCGTATTCACGGCTAATTCGCCTCATTATAGGTCAATAAAGGTAGACAGAAATCTTACTCTTGAGGTCGATGGTAATGTATTGATACCTACGAAGGTGTATGGCATGAAGTTTGGTGAGGTGTATAATCTGCCTCGTTGGGGTAAACAACAATTTATAATGGTTTATCCTCCAGTCGGTAGAAAAGTGGAGCGTATGAGTGTAGTTGAACTTGGCGGTTCTTGGAACATTTATGGTATTAGGCTTGATGGAGGGAGCTATAAACGACCCACTATTAAAGAGTGGCTGGAATCCAAGTTGGTCTATTACAACGGTGAGTCAAAACAATTCATCTTCCCGGAACCTAAAACTGTGGTGTTTGAAGGCTTTATTAACGGTTATGATCCCAATGTATTTAAACGCACATTCCGACTCAATAATTATAATGAGATAACCGGCGTACAGGAACCTATTGATGTGCAAATCGAAGACGATGGTAGCTTCAAGGTGGAATTGAAGTCTTATTTCCCGAAGTTTGTCATGGCTGATTTCCCTTTGGATATGCCTGTCAAATCATATCTCGAACCAGGACATAATCTCTCCATTTATTTTGACCGTAATATGATTTTGGGTCAGCGAGCAGGAAATATTAATGTGTGGGATGCGGCGATTGTCAACAGTGGTGACTTAGGCATCATTAACAACCAGCTTTATGCCTCATGGGCTGTATGGACGCCGCAAATAATGGCTCCGCTCTATAATGTGAAATCTCTCAAGGAGGCACAGAAAATTATTTACCGACTTCATAACGAACAGGTTGAGCGGCTGAAGTCCTATGCTTATGATTTTATGATCCTCCCATATAGCGAGGCTGTCATAATGGCCAATGAAAAGGCAGGAATGATTGAGGCTTTGTTGCAGCAAGAAAAGATGTTTAAACTGCGTAAGGGCGAAAACGATAATATCCCTGATGGATTTTATGACTTTATTAAAAACGATATGAATGATAATCTTATCGTTACGTCAGGTTATTTCCCATCTGTTGCCAGGCTGTTGAGCGAATCGAGCTATCGCGAGGTGCTTGGGCTTAACAATACATACTCGTATACAGATTTAATGCCAAATGGACGCCGGACGGCTATAGCTAAATCCCTGCAAGATGAAGCGCAAGCGCTCTGTCGATATCTTGATGTGAAATATCCTCCGCTATGGTGGCAAGTTATGATAGCTATGAGACTGGCGTCTTTCGGCATGATGGATGTTGATAACGTAAGCACAGATGATGCGATGTGGGTAATCAAACAATTAAGTGATAGCAAAGCATTGACCGAGAGGGCTGTGATTAATGCTCTTAAATCACATTATAAAATAAAATAACTGATATGAACGCTCCTCATGATGAAATAGATAAGATTAGGAGTCTGTTGGACAGCTATTATGATGGCGTAATCAGTCCGGAAGACTTCAATGTGCTGGTCAACTATTTTAAGTCGGTAGACTGCTTGGCCCTTCCTGTAGATATGCGAGATGATGCGGAACTGATAATGTTGACCTCGTCAGTAGAGGATGGGATTCTCGCTTCGTCGCCCGAAGGCCTTGAAGAGAAAATCCGAGCAGTCACCGTCGATAAGATTGATAGACCGAAGCCTTGGATAATCAGATGGCTCGCGAAACCTGTTGCTGCTGCGGCTGTTGTCGCTTTGGTATTTATGACCGTTTTGTTGAAGCCTGTTAGGTCGACAGACTTCATGGATGACCAGACCCCAATACTGTCTGTGAAGTTTGCAATTCAGGTAGATGAAGAACCGATGATGGAGCCTATTATTCTGGCGGAAGATGTTGAGCCTGCAATAACGCCCGTTAAAGAGAAGTCAACGAGTGTGATAGCCCAGATGACTGAAAGTAAAAACGAAGAGACCGATAACTATATCGAGATTACAAATATTGACCAAGCGTCAATCCTCGCCCAAGATGCTTTGGCTCTTGTTCGCAGGAAGCTTGCGGTTGCCGGCTACTCGATTGGAAGTGCGTCTGTAGGATTGCGGCATATTGATGAAACTATGAGAGATGTTATTGTAAATTAGATTTTTTAAGAAATGAATAAGTA
Source organism: uncultured Bacteroidales bacterium (assembly GCA_947176515.1). Taxonomy (GTDB): domain Bacteria; phylum Bacteroidota; class Bacteroidia; order Bacteroidales; family Muribaculaceae; genus CAG-873. The sequence goes on from CAMWQZ010000210.1 coordinate 2,840, forward strand.
TATAATAAGAGTTCTTGTTTTTGTCTTGGTTGCGTTTGCAGCAATCAAGGCGGCTGCCCAGACAAAAATTTTTAAGGAAGCTGCAGCAATCGAAGGCGTGACCTCGGTCTACATTTCCCCGTCGCTGCTCAATCTTGGCGCCGATATCGGGATGTTGGGCTATGGACTGGATGATGCTGTGGTAGACCTTAATGGTCTTGAAGTAATAACTTCGACATATTCGCTTGTCGACCGAAAAAAAGTAAAAGACCTTTGTAATAAAGTGATAGACTCGCTTGGTACAGAGCTCCTAATAGATATTAATGAGGAAGGTGAGAACGTCAGGCTCTTTGCCGAACTTGACGAAGGTTCGCCTTACGCCAAGCAGATGGTGCTTGAAATAGATGAGCCAAAAGATAATTACACGGTTATCTATATCCGTGGCAAAATAGATATGTCGAAGATTATAAAAGATAATTTAAGATTTAAGTAGGAAATCTGCACTGACGGCAGACGTAGGGCGATTCGGGCTATAGGTCAGTCCGGGTCGCCCTTTTTTGATTCTTGAGGGTCGCCAAACCATCGGTCATATTGGCGCCGCGCAAGGACATTTTCCGACTGGTTGTCGCAGGGTTGCCAGAAACGGCGTCCTTGCAAAGAGTCGGGAAGAAACTGTTGACGCACGAAGTTACCAGGGTAATCGTGAGCATATTTATAATTGATGCCGTAACCAAGATCTTTCATCAGATTGGTCGGGGCGTTGCGTATATGTAAAGGCACAGGCTGATTACCTGAACGTTCAACCTCGGCGAGAGCTGCTGCAATACCCATGTATGCGGAGTTGCTTTTTTGAGAGGTGGCGAGATAGATTGTGCATTCAGCTAAGGGTATCCGGCCTTCAGGCATACCGATTTTAGAGATGGCGTCGAAAGTTGCGTTGGCCAAAAGCAGCGCGTTAGGATTAGCAAGGCCAATGTCTTCAGCGGCAAGAATAACAAGTCGACGTGCAATAAAAATAGGGTCT
>CAMWQZ010000211.1 GCA_947176515.1 uncultured Bacteroidales bacterium
GAATGTGGGAAAAGAAATGATTTTTTGTACATAATATTTGATGTTAAATATGATGTGACAAAAGTAATGAATACTTTACAATTATACAAGTGTTAATTGCTGGATTTATATATTTTAACGGATTGCTAATACAAAAATAAGGACACATTTTCCCGGAAAATGCGTCCTTATCAAGTTGTAGGATATATATTTTACGCCTTTGCGTCGTTAGTTTGAGGTGGGGTTTGCGATGCAGCGTTGGCCTGGGCTGCTGCGCTTTCGGCCTGGGCCTGATGTTCGGCAAGTTCTTGCGGTGTTGCGGTGACGATGACTGTGCGTGGCGGATGCTTGGGCAGCACACGTGTTGAGGCTGGTGAGTCAGGGGCTTTAGGATTTTGGAAGAACGGGTATGGAACGCCGAATACTTCGTCAATATCGCCACCGGGGCTAAGATAGCCGTCGACAACTGTGTCTCGACCAGATGCATATTCAAATGTGTAGAGTTGGAATGCAGAGAGCATAGCCGCAAGATGTTCAAAGATTGAATCTTGGATGGCCTCATAAGCAAACCAAGCAGAAGTGTTGGCGAAGCAATATACTTGGAATGGTATGCCCGTTGAGGTTTGTGCAAGTGTTGAGACAAAGCAGTCATCGACATGTGACACATGAGGATTGGCGTCAAGCCACATCTTCATATATGCTCTGAAAAGTCCGAGGTTGGTGTCAATAGTGCCATTGACAAGTCCGGCAGGATTGTCTACGTCAGCCACTTGTCCGGCTGCTTTCTGTTCAAGTTTCTTTGTAATATAGGCATCCATGAATGGAATTTTACGCAAATTGTCGAGCATTTCAGGAGTTGCAGGGAGTACACTATCAGCATCTATCATATAGCTGCGGCATACACGGCGAGTATTGCTCTGCGACATCGATCTATAGTTGGTGAAGCTGCCGCTAACGAGTGAGTAGGGCGGAAGAGACGTTGTCGTTTTATCCCAGTTTTCAACTTTCACGGCTGTTAGAGAAACCTCAGTGACTGTACCGTTGGCATCAGTGCCGTGAACTGCAATCCAGTCTCCGACATGCAGGCTGTCATTTTCCGAAAGCTGCACTCCAGCGACAAGGCCAAGGATGCTATCCTTGAATATCAACATCAATACGGCAGCAAAACCTGCAAGGCCAGCCAGCAGCGATGCCGGGGATTTGTCAATAATTATACATATTATTATTATGCCCGTGATAATCCAGATAATTACTTTTACGAGCTGAGCGATGCCTTTCAGCGGTAATTTTTTCTTGTTTTCGCGATTATCAATATGAGACCATATTGCGCTGATGAGTGCCGACAGAGCTATCGCAATCAGTATGGATATATATATTAATGTAACTCGGGTTAAAATTTCTGCGAGGTAGTTTTTTGATGAGAGGCTAAACTCAATTAGTAATAAAAACACCAGTGCCGGAATCGTGCGACAAACTTTTGTGAAGAAATTGGCGTTTGTCAAGGCTTGATACGTGTCGTTGTTCCAGCGTTTGGATACCTGGACAACAATTGTCAGTATAATCCATTTGGCAATATAGCCAACTACTAAGGCCACGCCCAAGACCACTGCGGCATAAAGAATAGTCACTATCGTTGTATTGTGGTCGAGTCCAAAAATGCTTAATAACCAGTCTACAACTTTCATAATCCAGGTCGCCACTACATAAGTGCTACCAGATGCTGCACCGGCAAAATGCTCAGCATCAATTGGCTTATCGACCGAAAAGGGTATAAGGGGAGAGGCACACAGAAGATTAAACATAATGATGAATTAAATGATGAATACTATAATATCTACAAGCGACCTTCTCATTTTGTTCGCATCAATCATAATCATTCTTTATTTTTTCATTCGTCATTCTTTATTAATATCTCAGAAATTCTTACTTTTGCAATCAGCAAATACTTTAATTACCAATATGAAAAAACTTATCGCATCGGCGCTTGCGCTGACATCAATTTGCGCGGCGTCAGCCGCTGACCCTGCTAAGACGGATAAAGATTCGGTCGCAGCTCTTCAATTCACGGATGTTATCACTATCCCTGTTACTTCGGTTAAAAATCAGAGCAAGTCTGGCACATGCTGGTGCTTTGCCGGTACATCGTTTTATGAAAACGAAATCCGCAAGGCCACCGGTGATTCGCTCGACTTGTCAGAAATGTATTCGGTGCGTCACTGCTACGCTGACAAGGCTGATAAGTACGTCCGCACTTATGGCAAGATTAATTTCGCACCCGGTGGATCGGCTCTCGACGTGCCTTATGTGTGGGCCCGTTATGGTGCCATGCCAGAAGAGGTCTATGCGGGTTTGCAATATGGTGAGGACAAGCACACTCATGGCGAACTCGACGCCGCTCTGAAGGGATATGTCGATGCAATAGTAAGAAAACCAAACCGTCGTGTGTCGACTGCTTGGCGCGAAGGTCTTGACGGAATCCTCGACGCATATTTCGGAGAGATACCAGAAACATTCCAATATAACGGAAAGACCTATACCCCTCAGTCATTTGCCGCTTCGCTTGGTATTTCGCCCGATAATTATATCGGTTTGACATCTTTTACTCATCATCCGTTCTACCAGCCTTTCGCAATCGAAGTGTCTGACAACTGGCTTTGGGGCGAATACCAGAATTTGCCGATTGAAGAGTTGCGTGCCGTAGTTGACAATGCCCTCGCTAATGGTTACACAGTCGTGTGGGCAGCTGACGTCAGCGAGCCTGGTTTCAAATGGAAAGAAGGTAAGGCAACGATGCCTGCCGAGACAAAAGAAGATTTGAAAGGGACAGAATTGTCTCGCTGGGTGAAACTCGACGAGGAGAAAGGCGACAAGAAGGAAGAAGCTAAAGCTCCCGAAGAAATCACAGTCACTCAGAAATCACGTCAGGCAATGTTCGACCGCCAGGAAACAACTGATGACCACGGCATGGAAATCGTAGGTCTTGCCGAGGACCAGTATGGTAATAAATATTATAAGGTGAAAAACTCATGGGGCACAGACCATGTTTACAATGGTTTCCTCTATGTGTCGATGCCTTATTTCGACGCTAAAACTCTTGATATCTACGTCAATAAAAAGGCCGTCCCTAAGAATATAGCTAAAAAGATTGGCATCTGATTAGAAATAGGACTGTGAAAAAGATTGGGATATTATCTGATACCCATTCATGCTGGGATGACCGCTTTGCAATCCATTTTAAAGATTGCGATGAAATCTGGCATGCCGGTGATGTCGGTGATATTTCAGTGATTGCCCGTCTTGAATCTGTGTGCCCCGTCGTAAGGGCAGTCAGGGGCAATATTGATCACGGTCCTGTGCTTCGCCGATGTCCCGAGATTGAGTGTTTTGAAGTCGAAGGGGTGAAGGTTTGGATGACTCACATCGGAGGTTATCCAGGACGTTATGCTCCAGGCGTAAGACGTATGCTTGCCGAGGCGCGTCCGCAGCTAATGGTTGCCGGACATAGCCATATATTAAAGGTGCAATACGACAAAGAACTTTCGCTTCTTCATCTCAATCCCGGCGCTGCAGGTTATCATGGATGGCAACGCGAGCGCACATTGATGCGTCTTACCCTTGATAATGGCGATATAAAAGACCTCGAGGTCATTGAACTCGGCAAACTCAAAGTGTAATCATTCTGTTAGAAGGATATGAAACAATTATTTATACTGCTGACATTTGCTTGCCTTCTGGCAAGCTGTAAGACATCTGAGGCTAATTATCGCGCAGCCTACGATAAAGCCGTGGCTGCGCGTGCGGCCGAGGATGGCAACGCGAGCGCACATTGATGCGTCTTACCCTTGATAATGGCGATATAA
>CAMWQZ010000212.1 GCA_947176515.1 uncultured Bacteroidales bacterium
GCATACTACCAAATAATTACATATCAAAATAGGCATAAAGGCCTACCGTATAATCCATATAAAAACTCGAAGACCTCACCGAGTGCGCTGTTCTAACGGGAAGCGTGGGAGGTCATATTGAGGGCAAAGGCTTCGGAAGTGGCACTTATTTCTTCTTGCGGAAGAGGGGGGCGATTTTGCGGAAGAGTTTGAAGGCTATTATAAAGTATTCGAGTTTGTTGATTGACTTGAATACGCTGCCAAACGATGAAGATGAACCTACGATAGGGAGGTTATTACGGGTGTGCTCGGCTGCGTCGAGGAGTTTTGATTTCTCGATTTCGACGCGAGCGAGGGCAACCATGCGCGCATATCGGAGCTCTTCGATAGAATAGCCCTGCCAAGCTGATTTTGAGGGTTGGAGCTGCTTATTCTTCATGATCTTCTTCGGGATTTTTAAGGAAGAGGCGCGAGAGGAAACGCGACACTGGGTTGAATATAATTTGGTTGCGGAACACAATCAGAAGCACCAATAGCACGAGATAGAACGCGCTCACGTAGAGATAAGCCGTGTAGGGAGCGACTGTCGAGGCCAGTAGATGGCCTATACCAATCGAGATAAACACGAGAGTTATCAATCCGAGTATGAGTATGAGGGCAAAAAAAGCGATAGTCGACAGCAGAACCGTGAGTTTCTCGGTTGCTGTCAGTTTGGCGTAGTCAAGCTGAAGTGTCAGGTATCTGAACACTATCGATGTAAGCCTTTTGAAGTTGCCTGTCTGATTTTCGTTCATTGTGACTGGTGCGTAATTGTGATAAATTTAGAGGATAAGGGAGAGAAAGACGGCCGCGAGTTTTCGCGGCCGCAATGCCTTTTTTTATTTTTCTTCGAGCTCGGCAGCAATCATTTCTACGACTTCGTCGAGCTTTTCGTCAGCGATGAGACCTTTACGACGCAGAGTCTCTTTGATTCGTGCGCGAAGGTCTTCGCCTGTGGTGGGTGTAAGGAGCGCTACAGCGGCTCCGCCTACTACCACGCCTGCGAGAAATTTCAAGAAACCGCTCATAGCTTAGCCTCCTTGATTTCGTCGCTAATCTTATCAGCGAGTTGCTGAAGTTTGCTTTCCTTCATCTTGGGGCAATGAGATTTGATGAAAGAAACGATATCATCACGAGTGTCTTTACCCTTCTGGGGTGCAAAGAGGATTGCTGCGGCTGCGCCGACAACTGCGCCACCAAGGGCTGCTAATGCATAATTTACGGCTTTCATATCTTTATCGTTTTTATTTGGTTATGTTTTTTGAGTTAAATGTCTAAAGGTAGAACACACTTGCACGGCAAATGGTTCTACCTTTAGAAAGAAATTATACCTATAATATTTGTCAGTCGCTTAGGTCAACTGCGTAATATGCCTGACGGCCATTAGGATAGACGCCTGAAATGAACATTACTTTTTCTGGATCAGAGCTCTTGCGGATTGAAGAATAGATTGACTCCACCTGGTCGGGCGAGGTGACACGTGTGCGGTTAATCGACAGGATGATGAAATCATCTTTGATGCCTGCGTCCTTAAAACGTCCATCGCTAAGTGAGCCGACGGATACGCCTGACGAGAGACCAAGCTTGCGCAGCGTTTCTGCTTCGGGGACAGCGAGCTTAGCGCCAAGCGATGACGGATTGTCAGCGCGAGTGACCGAAGTGTTGCCCTGATTGTTACGGAGCGTAGCGCTGCAACGCTGCTGTTTGCCGTCGCGCACATATGTGATTGTCACTTTGTCGCCCGGGCTGAATTTGGTGATAGCCTCCTGCATCTGGGCTGTCGAGAGAGTTGGCAGTCCGTTGATGGCAGTGATGATGTCTCCAGGTTGGAGTCCGGCTTCTTTTGCTGCCGAGCGGTCAGTCACTTCGTTAACATAGATACCGGCGTTAGCGCCCTTGATGTCTTTTTCGGCGATGAACTCAGGGGTGAGCTCGTGATAAACGATGCCGAGGAATGCACGCTGGACGGTGCCGAACTGCTTGAGGTCAGACACGACTTTCTGAACGATAGATGTCGGTATAGCAAACGAGCATCCGGCATAGGTTCCAGTATTGGAATATATTGCTGCGTTGATGCCGACAAGCTCGCCGTCGAGGTTGACAAGTGCGCCTCCTGAGTTACCTGAGTTAACGGCGGCATCGGTCTGGATGTAAGATTCGATGTTGCCGCGTGAAGGCGACTGAGTGGTGGTCGAGATATTACGGGCCTTTGCGCTAACGATACCGGTAGTGACGGTAGAGGTGAAGCCGAAGGGATTGCCGACAGCGAGCACCCATTCGCCGACCTGCAGGTCTTCAGAGTTGCCCATCGGGATGACATGAAGATCAGGAGCCTCAATTTTGATAAGGGCAAGGTCGGTCAGAGGGTCGGCACCAATGACTGTTGCAGGAAAGTTACGATTATCATTGAGAGTGACCTCGAGTTTTTCGGCCTTCTCGATGACGTGGTTATTGGTGACGATATAGCCATCGGCACTAATAATCACACCAGAGCCGAGACCAATCTGACGAGGTTGCGCTTCTTCGGGCTGCTGTTGCTGAGGCTGCGGAGCCTGGCGGCGTGGCGAACCAAAGAAAAATTCGAAGAACGGATCATTGAAATACTCGTCGCCATAGGCTCGTCGCTGTTGCTGATGGGGGGTAGCATAGCTTTTGACGCTGACCACGCCATTGACGGTCTGCTCTGCCGCGTTAGTGAAATCGTCCTGATATATTACGCGTCCGGCGCCTGAGCGGTTACGCTTAGATGGTTTCTGTGATTCGGTCTGAGTGGTGTCGTTTTGGTTGTCTGACTCGGATGAATTGGCAGCGTTAAGCGTAACTGCTGCGGTTGCTGCCACGATAGCTGCGGCAGCAAATAATGATAGTTTGATAGTCTTTGAAACTTTCATAGATACTGTAGATTTCTTAATGGTTAGTTTCGAGTGATGATATGAATCAGTTTTTTCTGTAATACAAATTTACTCTTTTAGACGGTAAAAAAATCAAAAGTAAAGTCGGTTTAAATTTATTTTGCTGAAAATGCATGGGTTTAATATTTGTTTGTCTAAAAAATGTGATAATGGAAAAGAAATGTTAATGAGTGGCGTTAGCTTGTAACTTACGCCGGAATAGCTTAATTTTGTCTGTATGAACCGACTGTCACTCATCCTCATAATATTGCTCGCAACAGGGCTTGCATCGTGCAAGTCTCACAAGGCTAATGTTGTGCGCGCTACAGGCAAGCCGGCGGCTACCGCAACGGTCACTCCGGCACCGGCAGTGCCGAAAAATGCCGCTTCGAAAAAGAATTATGCAAATGATAAAAAGATAAGCAACGAGCTTGTCAAACAGGCTCGTACGTGGATTGGCACGCCCTATCGTTATGGCGCGAATACTAAGAAAAAAGGTACAGACTGCTCAGGCTTGACTATGTCGCTGTTTAAAGAGGTCGCCAATCTGTCGTTGCCGCGCAACTCTGCGGCACAGTGTGAGTATTGTTTTAACGTACCCCGAAATTCGATGCAACCGGGAGATTTGGTGTTTTTTACATCGTCGACTCGCGGCGGCAAAGTGACCCATGTGGGCCTTTATATCGGCAACGGCAAAATGATTCACGCATCAACCTCGCGCGGAGTGATTGAGAGCGGCTTGGATGAGAAGTATTATGACAGCCATTATCATTCATCCGGGCGTGTCTATGGTATAACTTATGCTGCGACGGGCAATAAAACGCCAAAGACTGGCGATGCTAACGACTTGCAGTTAGCCAGCGAGGGCATAAAGGCTGATAAGCAAGATAAGACCAATAAGCCTAATAGGCCTAATAAGGCTAATAG
>CAMWQZ010000213.1 GCA_947176515.1 uncultured Bacteroidales bacterium
TCCGTCATCACGACGAATAATCTTCTTACCTTAAATCTAATACCATGAAAAACTGGTGCAAAGGTAATGCTTTTTTCTCAATCCGCAATACTCTTAGGGAAAATAATTCTCAGCTTAATACTATTTAACTCTTTAGGTCAAAATATAGCATTCGTGTTCGTAGTATATCTGTTTCATCGATTTGAAAAAAAGATTTTTCAGCTACCTCATCATTATAAATCGGCTTAAATCCATTATAGGAGTAAAATCCAATTGTTGAATCCTCATTTACCGCATCAACTACAATAAATCGACACCCTGTTTTATTATCCTCAGACCTAAACCACTTTTTTATAAAATTCATCACTTGCGTCCCAACATGGTCGCCACAAGACTGAAATTTCTTATTTACACCCAGTCTACCTATAAGAACTGCCGGATATGTCCTACCTCGTTTAGGATTTGCTACCGTGCGCTGCAAGCGGTTCTTTATTTTACTTGGCATGCCATGGGTTTTAATGCTATCGTTTGCCAATGTAAAAGCCGCCAATATAATATCTGGCGTATCTTTTTTAATCCAACAATATGTTTTACCAAGCAGCTCCCTGTCATATAATATAGCATCCTCATTGAAAAATTCATCAAGATCTTCATTACCACACTCAAATTTCTTACAGTGAGAGATAATATCTTGATCAAGCTTAACAAGGACACAATCATTTTCTAAAATCATGACGACTGCAATTTACGATTTCTTTTGCCACGGGAAATGGAATTCGCGCGAACGTGTGAAAAAGTCTCTCAGCTTCTCCTCTTCATCAGAACTCAAGCGTGGGGTCGGCTTCTTCGCATTTTCCTCCGCCAACAAATCAAAATCTCGTGCAGACTCACCCCATAACTCAGGCGATGTTTTTATTGTTGTTGCCATAGTTGTTTGACTTAATAATTTGCAATACTTAAATTTATACAAAGATACAACCATGCAATAATTCATGCAAATTTATTTCATAGTTTGTTGGTATATTATTGTCAAGATATTTGACAAAAAATTGCGATTAATCGGTCATTTCATTTTTGCGCGAATAGATATTTTGACTAATTTTGTAAAGCATATTTTTCAGTATGTAACGAGCCGGCGCTCCCGGCAAACTCTCCATTGAATACGACATAAACAATGAATCTTTTTTCGCAAGAAGACATATTAAAAATTGAGCAGATAACACTCGCCGAGCTCGGATTATCGAAGATGCAACTAATTGATGCAATTGGCATTGACATTGCAGACGAAATCGTTGCCGAACACGACTCCCGAACTCCAATCATTATCTTTGCCGGTCCAGACGATTGCGGAGCTTATGCTCTGGCAGCCGGAACCGCTTTGTCGGCTAAAGGCTTTTCGGTTTACTCGTTCCTCTTTAATATTGGAGGGCACAGGCTCACACCGGAATGTGATCATTTCAGAAACCGATTCATTAACGCCACCGAAGAAAAAAGCCTTTCAGAAGTCACCGGCATGAGATTTTCAATGCCAGAAATAGACAGCGGCATGATTGTCATTGACGGACTTTTCGGCAGTAATATTACCGGACCGCTTTCGCGAGGCTATCAAATTCTTGTAACCAATATCAACGAGTCGGGAGCCAAAGTCATAGCTATAGACAGTCCGTCTGGCTTGCCAGGCAATCCGATGTCGGGATTAATCAACAGCAAGATTATCCACGCAGATGTCACCCTTACCCCACTCGTGCCCAAACTATCATTTTTCATTAACGAAAATATCGAGTTAGTCGGGGAGTGGAAAGTCATTGGTCCGCGCCCGAGCGCAGCTACAATTAGGCATCTGCGCAGCTCACACTACCTAATCGAAGGTCATAACATTCAACGTTGTCTGCGACCAAGACCTTTCGACTCATCTAAGAAAGATTTTGGCAGCGCGATGATATTCTCGGGTTCCTATGGCATGATGGGTGCAGCCGTACTGACAACCAAAGCTGCCGCTCGCTCAGGATGTGGCAAAGTGACTTGCCACGCTCCATCATGCGGTTACAACATAATGCAGATTTCGGTGCCCGATGCACTATTCGAGAGCGATACTAACGAAAACATTATCGAGAATATCGAGATAACGCGCAACTACTCCGCGGTGGCCATAGGCCCTGGCATGGGGACGGCTGACGCTACGATTGACGCCCTCGAGACTTTTCTAAAAGTTGCATCAGCCAATAACCGCCCCGTTATACTCGACGCCGATGCACTCAACTGCATTGCGATACGCCCTACAATGCTCGACTATCTACCCTTGCTCTCAATCTTGACTCCTCACGCCGGCGAATTTGACCGTATTTTTGGCGCGCAGCCATCATCTTCAGCGCGATTAGCCAAAGCCATTGAGGTCTCAAAGACTTACAAGGTGATTATCGTGCTAAAAGGTTTCTATTCGGCAACCGTGCGTCCTGACGGCAAGGTCTATTATAACTCATCCGGCACCCCTGCCCTTGCTACCGCCGGTTCGGGCGATGTGCTAACAGGTTTGCTTGCCGGACTCCTGGCTCAAGGCATGAAACCTGAACTTGCTACTATCTCAGCTGTTTATATACATGGAGTTGCCGGCAAAATTGCCGAGCAGCAACATGGCTCCTACGGAGTCTGCGCCCACGATGTCGCCGAAAATATCGGCAGGGCGATAAAGTCGATTATGAAACAGTGACCCACTTAATAATGTAAATACAATTAGCCAACCAACAGACCAATATATGAAGACTATTAGAACAATAGCGGCAATCGCCCTCACTTCGTTAGTTAGCCTTGGCATCCAAGCCCAGTCAACTCAGCGCCTGAACGCTTCAAAAGCAAATGACTATGGCCTTATATATTCTCTGCCACGCACACTGGTTGATATAACCATTGAGACCGAGCACACTGAGAAAACGCCTGGCGAGTTCTACAACTATGCCAAGCTTAAACTCGGCATTAACGACGCTATTACTAAGCCTGAACGCTCGGTCAACGTAAAATCAGTCACTATTACGCCGCGAGGCGTAGCTGACCCCGATAATCGTTGGCTCGTGCAATTCAAACCTGGCGCCACTCCCTACATTATTTTAGGAGAAAATAACTGCCCTCTTGCCGTTAACACTGATAATATTCTTCAAAAGCCTAAAATAATTTTGCCAGAAGCGGTCAACGCAAAAGCCACTCCTCTCGAAACAGAAGCTGCCTCTCAGGCCGTAACTCAAGAGATGACTCTCAGCTCGTCGCTGTCAAAACGTGCTGATCTCGTTGCACAACGCATATTCGAATTACGAGAGACTCGTTCTGACCTAATTTCAGGACAAGCCGACAACACTCCTCCCGACGGAAAGTCAATGCAGCTCGCCCTTGACAATCTATCTGCTCAAGAAGCAGCGCTCACCGCAATGTTTGCCGGCACTACAAAGACATCAACATCTGTTTCAACTATAACCTTTGAACCAGACAGCGAGAGTATCAACGACGAAGTGTTCGTGCGCTTGTCGCCCGTCGATGGCATTGTTGACGCAAACGACCTTTCGGGAGCGCCGATTTATATTTCCGTCGACATTCTGGAACAAGGACAGTTACCAGTTAACGACAAGGGTGAGCCAAAAACTTTCCCTAAAGGCGGTCTGGCCTACAACATACCAGGTCGCGCACTTATCACGTTGTCTTATAACGGCAAACAGATTGCCAGCGAAGAAGTTTCATTGTCTCAACTCGGCGTTACATTCGGACTCGACCCAAAGCTATTTTCTGACAAGAAAGCGCCGTCCAAACTCCTGCTTGACCCGACAACAGGTGCAATAAAACTGCTCGGACCAGTTG
>CAMWQZ010000214.1 GCA_947176515.1 uncultured Bacteroidales bacterium
CTCTATGACACCTACGGTTTCCCCCTCGACCTTACTCTCCTTATTCTTAAGGAAAACGGCATGACTCTCGACCAGGCCGGATTTGATGCCGAAATGGAAGCCCAGAAACAGCGCGCACGTAACGCTGCTGCCGTAGAGGCTACCGACTGGGTGAACGTTCACGACGGCGAACAGGAGTTTGTCGGCTACGATAAATCGTCTGTCGACACAGAAATTCTCCGTTACCGTCAGGTTAAACAGAAAAATCGCGAATATTACCAGATTATTCTGCGCGAAACACCGTTCTATGCCGAAATGGGCGGACAGGTTGGTGACCGCGGTACATTGACAGATCTCGAGACAGGCGAAAATATTGAAATCTTCGACACCAAGCGCGAAAATGGCATTGGTGTTCATCTCGTTAAGAAAATGCCTTCAACTCCGGCAGCTCGTTTCCGTGCCGAAATCGACGAAGAGGCTCGCATGGCGACCTCGCGCAACCATAGCGCAACCCACTTGCTCCACGAAGCGCTCCGCGAAGTGCTTGGGTCACACGTTGAGCAGCGCGGTTCGTTCGTGTCGCCCGAAGTGCTACGCTTTGACTTCTCACACTTCCAGAAACTCACCCCCGAAGAAATTAAAAAGGTTGAACGCATCGTCAACCGCCGCATCCGTCAGGCTATAGCTCGCGACGAGCACCGCAACGTGCCTATCGAAGAAGCTCGTGCAATGGGGGCGATGGCTCTCTTTGGCGAAAAATATGGCGACGAAGTGCGCGTCATCCGCTACGGTGACTCTGTTGAGCTCTGTGGCGGTACACACGTTGATAACACCGGCAATATCGGCATGCTCCGCATACTTTCAGAGAGCAGTATTGCAGCCGGCATCCGTCGTATCGAAGCTATTACGGGCGAAAATGTTGAGAACGCCATGGATGAACTCGCCGGAACTCTACGCGACATATCAGGTATGCTTAACAATGCGCCTGACATCGTTGCTGCTCTCCGTCGCTCAATCGACGAAAATGCTGAGCTCCGCAAACAGGCTGAAGATTATTTCCAGGAGCGTGTCAATAACCTCACAGCTCAGCTGCTCGAAAAAGCCACTATTGAAAATGGTGTGAAGATTGTCGAACTTAAGGGTGTGCGTCTGCCTGAAGTTGTTAAGAACGTAGCGTTTGCTGTTCGTGCTAAAGTTAATGAACCTACGGCTTTTGTTGCTGCAACCGTTGACCCTGCAGGCAAGCCGTTGCTCACCGTAATGCTGACCGACGAGCTCGTCAAGGACGGCAAAAACGCATCAACAATCGTCCGCGAAGCAGCTAAGGCTATCAAAGGTGGAGGTGGTGGTCAGCCCGGTTTTGCACAGGCTGGCGGCAAGGACGCCGAAGGCCTCGCCGTGGCGTTCAACACAATGGTTTCACTCGTAAAATAAGGATATGAAACTCTCACACGTTGGCATCGTGGCTAACGACATCGAGTCGCTGCGCTATTGGTATATGCGATATTTCGCGCTGAGCTCCAGCCCGAAATATCGCAGCGACGAGCGCGGAGTGAGCTGTTACTTTTTAAGCTGGCCTGACTCAGACGATGCTCAGATTGAGATTCTGAGTTACGACGACCGCACTGTTGACCCGTCGGTCAATCATGTTGCCATTGCAACCGGTAGCCGCGAAGGAGTGAAATTTCTGACCGAACTGCTACGCACCGATGGTAATCTTATTGTGTCAGAGCCGGCAGAAACAATGACCGGCACATATATGGCGGCATGTCTCGATCCAGAAGGCAACCGTGTTGAGATTGTTGACAGATAAAGGAGATTAAATAAACATGTTTGTAATGAGAGAGCCGCAATCTGCTTGTCAGTTGCGGCTCTCTCATTATTGAATATAAATGTCGTTGCTTATGCTTCGTCATCATCGTCATCAATGTCGAAGTCAAAATCCCAGCCATCATCATAGACGCTTTCGGTGAACTTCGACAGCTCGCGACCTTCGCGTTTTGTCGGTCGGCCGAGACCTTTGCGACGGTCAACAAATCCTGAAATTTTTACCACTTCGAGTAAGTCATACTGCGACTGGGGCGTAATATTTTCCATATACTCAGGCACAAGCTTTGCGCCGAGACGATTTTCGGTCAGGGCAAGGACGCGGAAGGTATAGGTAATCGGTGGCTTACGCACGTTGACTATGTCGCCAACCTTTATTGTGCGCGACGGTTTTACAGGCGCAGGATTGTCACCGACAGTGACACGTCCCTTTTTGATTGCCTCAGTGGCGATGGTGCGAGTCTTGAACACTCTGACCGCCCAAAGCCATTTGTCAATTCTGACTTCAGATTTTCCCATAACGCCGCTGTCACTTATTGTTGAACATGCACATAGCGTTCTGGATGCCTGCGAGCACAAACTCTTTGATGGCTTCGTCGGCTACTTTAATTCGCTCGGGGAGAGCGGCGCGCTCTTCGGGCGTGAACTCGCCGAGCACATAGTCAATCTGACATCCGCGCGGATAATTATCTCCGATGCCGAAGCGCAGGCGAGGGTAGGCGTCGGTGCCAAGCATGGCTGCGATATTTTTCAGACCATTGTGACCGGCGTCACTACCGCGCGGCTTGATGCGGATAGCGCCAAATGGCAGTGCGATGTCATCGACGAGCACGAGGATATTAGCCGTGTCGATGCCTTCTTTTTCTTTCCAATACCTCACGGCGTTACCGCTGAGATTCATATATGTCGAGGGCTTAAGCAGTACGAGCTGTTTATTTTTCAGTCTCATACGGGCAATGTCGCCGTAACGTTCGGTCGAAAAAGAAATATTGGATGCCTCAGCAAAGGCATCCAATATTTTAAAACCGATGTTGTGGCGCGTGTTTTGGTATTCAGAACCTATGTTGCCGAGCCCAACTATCAGATATTTCATAGGCTAATATTACTTAGCGGCTGCAGCAGCTGCACCACGAGCGGCACGAGTGAGCTGAACGGCGCAAACGACTGCATTCTTAGCGTTAACGAGTTCGAGACCTTCGAAGTGGATATCGCCTACAGCCATAGTCTTGCCGAGACCGAGGTGGTCAACGTTGATAACGAGACGTTCGGGCACTGAAGTGTAGATGGCTTTAACCTTAAGTTTCTTCATAGAGAGTGTAAGCTTACCACCGGCTTTAACACCTTCGGCGTGGCCTTCGAGCTTAACGGGAACCTCAATGATAACGGGTTTCTTTTCGTTTACTTCGAGAAGGTCGATGTGAAGGATTGTGTCCTTAACTGGCTGGAACTGGATGTCTTTGAGCACAGCCATACGCTTTTCGCCGTTGATGTCGAGTTCGATAGCGAAAATCTCAGGAGTATAGATGAGTTTGCGGACAGCTTCGTTAGTCACTGACAGGTCTGTAGTGATGAGGCCTTTGCCATTACCGATTTCAACAACCTTTTCGCCGGGCTTGAGAGCTGCGGTGTAGGGGAGGTCGATAACTTCGCCGCCATTGAGGACTACAGGAATTCTGCCTTCAGCGCGAAGGGCTTTGGTGGCTTTCTTGCCAAGATCGGTGCGCGGTTCTGCCGCGAGAGTGAATGTTTTCATTCGTTTAATTGTTAATGTGTTACTAAAAATTAAGTTTGGTGCTCCTTAATTTCCCATCACACGGGATGCTAAAAAGCGACTGCAAAGTTACAAAAAATTTGAAGAATTAAGAAATGAAAAATGAAGAATGATAGTTTTTTAACTCCTCATTCTCCATTTTTCATTTATCATTTATATCATTTTTTACTTTAACTGACACTCAATGATATAATCGATTTCGTCGGGCGTAGATTCGAGTTGG
>CAMWQZ010000215.1 GCA_947176515.1 uncultured Bacteroidales bacterium
TGGTGATGTCGGCGTCGTTGCGCACCGAGTCTATCGTGGCCTGTATCTTGGCGAGCTCTACGGTGTTACGGCGGTAGTCGGGATAGATTATTGTCTGGTCGACCGGGAAGTCGATGTAGGCGGTCTTTTTCAGCTCACGGGTCTTGACGGTGTCGCCAACGGGGGCGACGTAGTTGAACGCCGTGGTCTCGAACTGGGGCACGATACGCGGACGCAGGGGGGCGAGATGGTCGACGCCCTCCTCGACTGTGGCGTCGCAGCAGCCGCCGACGCGGTAGTAGACGCTCAGCTCGGCGTCCTCGTCAAGCCAGTCGGCATCAGCGACCTCGCCTACATATTGCAGGCCCTTGACACTGCCCTGCTTGTAGAGCCAGGGCATGGCGTCGTGGTTGCGTAGGTGCGAGAAATAGATGTTGTGACCGGCGATGTCAATCTGATGGAACTCGATGGCATCGGTGCTGTCGGCGTTATGCACCACGGGGATGATGGTCAGCTGGCGGTCGCGGCCCACGCGGATGTCAGAGAAGTCAAGGTCCATGGTGAGGCGCACTGAACCGTCGATGCGCTTGACGCTGATGTCGGATACGGGCACGCGGCCTTTGACGAGTGACATTGCCGGGGCGGCTGTGGCTGTCATTGATGCAGCGCCGGCACACATTATATATAGAAGTATCTTCTTCATAGGGCAGTCGGGGTTTATCAGAATACGTAAATCAGGTTAAGGGCAGCCTTGGTCGGGCCTACATAGTTGCGCGACACGCCGCTCTCTTTCTTGGTGCCGCAGTGGGCGCAGGGGTAGACGTCGTAACGGCGGTAGACATACCCCACCCCTATTTCTGCCTCGAAGCTCCAGTGGCGGTTGATAATCCAGGTGTAGCCGTAGGCCAGGCCGGCGCCGGCATACCAGCCCTGGAAGCGCTCTTCGCCGAGGCGGCTCAGCTGTAGGCCGAGGAAGTCGTGCTTGAGGCCCTTGATGCCGCCAACGTTGTACTGGCCGCCCAACAGATGGGCGCCGACAAAGTGACCGAAGAATTTCTGACAGAACCAGTAGCGGACTTCAGGCTGCGCGAGCCAGTGTTTCCACCGCTTGCCATCGCTTAATGTCCACGCGTTGAGCTGGCCAGTGAGTTCAACGGTCCATTTTGGGGCAACTCCAACCTCAAGCCCGAGACTGGGATTAAGAAACACGTCGCTGAGGATGTTGGTTTTCGCTGCAACAACTTGTGCATCTACCGCAGACCAGCTTACGCCAACCAACAGGCATGCCATCAAGTATTTTAATTTAGTCATGAGAAATTTTACGGTCATAACTTTTGTAGCTACTTTTTCGATTGTTCGATATATTATTGTTGTTTTCAGACAGCGACTGATGCCAGTGCGACTATCTTTTTATGACTTTCTCTCTCTTGGGGGCAGTTGCGGAGCACGTAGCCCAGCAAACTATTATATGTGACTCCGTGACGCATGGCGATGCTTTTTAACGGCTCGGCTGACGTGGCATACTCGCTTATTGCGGCCTGGTACTTGGCTTGCGAAGTGCGTCTGACCATTTTACCGTCGGCAAGGCGAGTCATGCCTTGTGATGCCGCTAATTCCGGTTCATGAACTTTGAGATACTCACGGAAAACGTCGGGATTGAGACTGAATTCGGCAGCGACTTCGGCAACAGGTCGCGGAGCGGCTTTCAAGCTCGTAATGGCGGCAGTATATTTGTCGACGACGGCTTTGGAGCGACGGCTATTAGCCGGAAGGTCGTCACTCCAATATTTCAAATATGCCCGTAAGCCTGTTGACGGGACTCCAGTCTCTGAAGCAATCTCTCTGATTGACTTGGATGTGGTATGATAAAGGTGGAGCGCCGCGGCATAGAGCCTTACGGTCTCTGACTTGGGACCATAGAGTCGTCCGTTGCCTGACTGTTCTCCGACAAGACCATGGGTCTTTGTTGCAGATTTGCGGCGAGCGGCCTTGGCATCAAGGATGTCTTTATGATAGAAACGGAGATATTGGACAAATCCCCCCTTTGAGACATCGCATATTTCTACGATTTCGGGAACGGTCAAATCTGTGTCGCGATAAAGAGTCATCGCGGCTTCGTATGCTTCTACACTCGTCTTACGCGCGCCACGGTGAGCATTGTCGGCTAAGCCTAACTGCAGGCGTGTAAGCTCGCGGTCGGTGAGGACTTCGGGATAATGGACACGAAGTTGCGAGGTGAGAGCAGTGGCGTTCAAACCAAACATGCGTGCTATCTGTGACACATTATATTCTATATATGCTATATCACCGCAAGCCTCAATTGCGTCTCTATATTTAATATATGTAGTATAAGACTGGCCTTTAGGCTGTTTTACTTTCAAGGTCTGGAGCTCGGGATTATTGGTATCGAATCCGTAACGAGCATATAGAAGCGGACGATGGTAGCGGCCAATGTGGGCGCTAAGTCCGCCAGGGGTAACTCCACATAACTGCGCAATTTGGCACATAGGCAAATCGGTCGTGGCGTACATTGCCACAGCCTCGGCATATTTGCAATCAGCAGCCAACGCCCGTTGAGAAACAGGCAACCGGTTGAAGTCCGACGGAATTACCGTTTGATATGTGTTTTTTTGCGCTTCAGTCATATAGCGTTATCTAAGTCAATACTTATCAGATGGTTATATCTGTGCGTGTTATCTTTTTGTATAGCATCTCTAATTAAGAGATTTTATTTGAGCGCAAAATTATTCATTGCTTTAGAAATATGCAAATTATTTATGTTAAAATCTTTAGCAATTGGGGGATAAATGCTTATTAAGCTTTTGAGATAACACAAAACGCACAAAATACTTCTGAATATCAGCTAATTATCATAAGTCAATATCTCTTAATTAGAGATTGTGATTTCCCCCTAAGAAATATTTAGCTTACAGGCATAAAAAATCGCGGTCACCCTTATCAGGCGACCGCGATTACTTTCTTATATAATATATGTGTAGGACTATTATGACAGGGGTGACAGAGCAGCAGCGATGCGGCGCATTGCTTCGACGATATTTTCGTCGGATGTAGCGTAGCTTAAGCGGATGTAGCCAGGCGCACAGAATGCATCACCTGCAACCGTTGCAACATGGACGACTTCAAGAAGATACATGGCGAGGTCGGAAGCGTCGTTAATCATCCTACCTTCGAAGCTCTTACCGAAGTATGCGCTAACCTCAGGGAAGAGATAGAACGCGCCTTTTGGCTCGTTGACTTTCAAGCCAGGGATTTCGCGAGCAAGCTTCACAACAAGGTTGCGACGGCGCTCAAATGCCTGCCGCATCTCTTCGACGCACTTTTGCGAGCCTGTATAGGCAGCCTCGGCAGCCTTCTGGGCGATAGATGAGGCGCCCGATGTGTATTGGCCCTGGAGCTTGGTGCATGCTTTGGCTATGGCGAGAGGCGCTGCACAGTAACCGATACGCCAACCTGTCATGGCGTAGGCTTTTGACACGCCATTGATTACGACCGTTCGGTCGGTGATAGACGGGAAAGATGCAAGCGAGGTGAAGGAGCCGGTATAATTAATGTGTTCGTATATTTCGTCAGCGAGCACAATCACATCAGGATATTCGGCAAGAACGTCGACAAGGGCGGCAAGCTCGTCGCGAGTGTAAACAGAGCCGGTCGGGTTAGACGGCGAGCAGAGCAGAAGCATGCGAGTGCGCGGAGTGATTGATGCTTTGAGCTGAGCCGGAGTCATCTTAAAATCGTTTTCAATACCAGTGGGGACGAGGACGTTGACGCCTTCGGCGAGCTTGACCAT
>CAMWQZ010000216.1 GCA_947176515.1 uncultured Bacteroidales bacterium
ATATTGATTGCCCCAGGGTCTCTTTTTCTCTGAAGCTTCCGAGACGATGGTCGGGCTGAAAGTTAAGTCTTACTGCGTTTTTGTCGATATGGTTTACTCGGTCAATCAATGCTACTATCTCAGGACTCAACTCAGGCACGTCAGTCATGAAAGCTCCGATGTTTCCGGCTGACAATTTCCGGCGCTCCCACTTTTTGAGTTCCGAAGCTTTAATAAACGATTTGTCTACTATATACACTTCTGCATAGGTCCTCACGAAATAAGACGGGCTATTATTGTTAAACATAAACATATCGTGGCCGCGTCCGGTCGACTCTATGATGAAAGAATAACCCGACAGGTCAACGGGCATGATTGTTTCCGAGCCGTTATCGTCGTAATTGAAATGCATTTTAAACATATCAAAATCGATATCATCATTAAAGAATGACGATAACGATGGTACCCATTTTCGGCTCATATTGTCTGCTAACACGTCGATATCTATCTTTAATTTGTCATTGCCTCTTATCCATATTTCTGTCGGACTATATTTCCCATAAATTGTGTCTGAGCCAATATTTTTATTAGAGAGTTTGGTCGGGATATCTATCGAAGGCAATATGCCTATCCAGTCTGACCATGAAAAATGATAGTCACAGGCGTCACTGACGCTGTCAGTGCCATGAGTGTCTGTAAATTGAAAATACGACTTTGATGCCAATACTCGCGGCTTTCGCCATCCTTTTGTTGATTGGATGTCTTGTGGCATCATAAAATCGACCGTTTTTTCTCTAAACATAAAAATAGTGTCAGTAAATGAAGTCAGCGTCGAGTATTCTCTGACATAAGCCAGCATGTGCAATATTTTTCGATTGCGCGATTCGACGATAATTTCAGGGAGGGCGGTGACTTTCTCCTGCATAAAAATTGTATCCGAATTATTCCTATGAACTATCTGCTCGCAGTAGCCCATACAACGGATAGTCAACGGATATTCTGACAAAGTAAAGTATGGTATTTCACCATTGCGCTCACATTGACCTATTAATTTGCCATTCTTGTTAAAAACAGATGCGTAAGATAGTGGAGAATGAGAGACCGAGTCTGCCACAACCTGATTTCGGCCATATGCATCTATGGCGAGTATGAGAGTCAATACCCAAACTCTAATCACTATTTTCATTCTTACGGTCATGACAAATTCGGTAGTATGTGACGTCCCATGTCCTACTCATAAGGAGCTGTCTTTTGAGTTAATTGACTTTTAGGATTACAAGGTCAAAATTTGAGTCGTCGGCTTTGTCTTCGATGGAGATAAATTTGTCATTTGTCGTGATGAGTCGGTGGGGGATGGACTCTTGGGCTATATTTATCAGGTGGAGATTGTGGTTGTTCAAAGCTACTGTATGCGTCTTACCGTCTTTGCCTTTATAAGAAATTAAGGCCAACTTGCTATTGGTGTGAAACTTGTCGGTCCAACAATGGTTTATCAATGCATTTTCAAAAGCCATAAAGTCTTGATTCTCTTCCCATGTGAGCTGCATCGGCAGTTTGAAACGATAATAATATCCAGCAGTGTCTTCTTTACAATCATATAGGTAGACCTTACCCGGAAAGTTGTTGAAGATTAGTCCATTACCGTTTACTATTGAAATTTGGGTGCCGTTATTTGTGATAAAATTATCCTCTTTATCGGGTTTGAACTTGGCGGCAACGGGGTTGAAATCGTTATCAAAGCGATAGAAAAGGAATGTGCTGTCGTTTTCAATGGCCTCCGTCTCGCTGACCGATGCGAGAAAGCCGTCTTTGATACGTTCTATTTGAATTAATCGTGCATCGCTGATTTTTCGTTTGCCGAGAAATCCCCCCTCGCTATTATAAATGTAAATCTGCGAGCCGGCGCTAAGAATTATGATATTGCCGTTTCGCTCGTCAACAGTGAAGTCGCAAACACTGGAGTATTCTTCAGGTCCCGGGCCATATTTGCCAACACGTCCTATGAAATTACCGTCAATATCAAAAACGATTATGTTCTTTTCATTTGATGCCGCGTCATATACATATATCCTGTCGGCGGCCCATTTCACTGTGCTATAATCATGGAAATAAGCATCTGGGTGATTTTCAAGGGTTATGCGGCGCTCTTCTGAGAACAAATCGTCAAACTTAACGCTCTCGGTTGCCTCATCAAGATATATCTCGCATCGCCAATCATTTCCGCCTTTTGAACACGAAAGGAGCAGCAACGGTATTAACAGCAGGAAAATATTTTTCATGACTAATGTTTTATTTTTTCGTAGATGACAATTGCCAGATTGTCATCACCTCCTGCATCTTCTAACGCCATAAATGTATCATTGGCTACGAAGATAGAGCCGGGCGATGTTTCGTCGTTGAAATTTATCTTATGAAGCACATTTCCATTATCGTCTAACTCTACCGTGCAAGCCTTCGGCGTAAGATAGGTGACAAGCATGGTGGTGGAGTTAACGGCAAAAGATTTTATGACATTGTATTTCTGAATGCCGAAGTAGAAGGCGTTGACGTCGCTATAGACGTCAGGCGGCATTTGATTCGGATAAATGAATTTGTATAGTAGGCCGGCAGTGTCTGCTTTGCAATCATATTGATAGACGACACTTGGAAATTGGTTCAGATACAATGCATTTTCGCCTCTCTTATATAAAGTGGGGATGGATGTGGCAGCACAACTTTGATTTTGTGCAGGTCTAAATTTGGCATCTATTACATTAAAGTCGTCATCTAACTTGTAAAACAGGGATGTGTTGTCTTCTCTAAGGACGATTTCAGGATTAGAGGTGGCAATGTAACAATCAGTAAATCGCTCGAAGTTGTATACATATGCATCAACATCCTTTTTGTAAAGGAATTTCCCGTCTGTGTCATATACAAAAAATGTGAAGGGTTGGCTGAGGATAACTATTTCTCCTTTTTCCTCGTTGATAGCAAATGCCCGGAAGTCTATGTATTCGCCAGGTCCTTGACCGCATGAACCGATATGGTTAACAAACTTACCGTCAGAGTCAAAGACTAAGATGTTTTTTGCATCGCTTTCCCTGTCGTGAATATAGATGCGGTCGCCTGCAAATTTTATGATAGAGTTCTCGTGGATATAGCAATCAGGGTTGTTGTCGAGTTGGATGCGTCGCGTGACCTTAAAGAGGTCGGAGAAATCAACCTCCGCCGACCAATCATTAAGGTGAATGTCAACATTATGAACTTGTTCTTCTTTCGCGCACGAAAGAAGAAGCACCGGGAGGAGTAATAAAAGTAGTCTTTTCATGGTATCAGTGGTGAATTAGACGTTGAAGCGGAAGTGCATGATGTCGCCATCTTGCACAACATACTCTTTGCCCTCGACAGAGAGTTTACCGGCGTCGCGGACAGCTGACTCTCCGCCGAGAGTCACATAGTCATCATACTTGATGACTTCGGCGCGGATAAAGCCTTTCTCGAAGTCGGTGTGGATAATTCCGGCGCATTTTGGAGCTTTCGAGCCGCGGATGAAAGTCCACGCCCTCACCTCGTCGGGTCCTGCGGTGAAATATGTCTGAAGGTCGAGCAGGGCGTAGGCGGCGCGAATCAGACGAGATACTCCTGACTCAGTTAGACCTATCTCGTTAAGGAACTCTTGGCGCTCTTCGTAGGTGTCGAGTTCGGCGATTTCGCTTTCGGTCTGTGCTGCAACAACGAGCAATTGCGCGTCTTCGTCTTTGATAGCCTCGCGCACAGCTTCGACATATTTATTGCCAGTCGCAGCTGATGCATCGTCGACATTGCAG
>CAMWQZ010000217.1 GCA_947176515.1 uncultured Bacteroidales bacterium
CAAATGTAGCAAAATTCTGAATACATTAACAATTTTTCTCCCAAAATATTTCTTCGGAACCGAAATTATGGTTGATAGCCCGGGCGAGCACAAATAGATAGTCGCTGAGACGGTTGATATAGCTTATTATTTGAGGGTCAACGATGGTGTTGGCGCTGAGGGTTATTATCCGGCGCTCTGCGCGACGGGCCACGCAGCGCGCAATGTGCGCTCGGGCTGCGTCTTCGCATCCTCCGGGCAAGATGAAGCGATTGTGAGCCGGCAGTGAGCTGTCGAGGCGGTCGATGGCATCTTCGATTTCGCCGACGGCGTGAGAGGGCAGGGGTTCGGGTTGCCAGCGGCTTTCGGGTTCGGTGGCGAGCATCGAGCCGATGTCGAACAGGCGGTTCTGAATCTTATGCAAAACGGACTGGTCGCTTTCGGTGACATATTGGCTGGCATGAAGAAGTCCCAGCCATGAGTTGAGCTCGTCGACTGTACCGTATGCTTCGAGACGCGCAGAGTCTTTGGCAACTCTCGTGCCTCCGACGAGCGATGTTGTGCCTCGGTCGCCTGAACGGGTATATACATTGCTTTTTGTCATTGTCATATAGGTTTTTGAGGTTATGAGATTAGTTGTCGCAGTCTGGTTGTGAGCTGGTCGGCGTTTTCAACGACAATCAAGTCGTCGAGACTTGCGCGGTTCATCACGCCGCGGCTAATCATGGTTTCAAACAGCGCGAGCAGGCTGTCATATAACCCGTCGGGATTATACAGCAGTATCTTCTTGCCCGATACGCCGTTAAATCTAAGATAAGCCATTGCGCCTGTCAGTTCGTCGAGTGTGCCATATCCTCCGGGTAGCACAACGAATACGTCTGCCATCTCCTGCATAGCGGACTTGCGGTCGTCAAGACCGTCGGTATCTATGCGTATATCATTTAGCTGACACGCCATTGCTGCTCGCCGTGCAGGTACGACGCCCACGACTTTGCCGGCGCCGGTCGCCTTGACTGCCTCTGCCACTTCGCGCATAAGGCCGGCGTCGACTCCGCCATAGACGAGCGTGGCATCGAGCTCGCCAATCACGCGCCCGACCTGGCGAGCAGCGTCAATCCACTCCGCCGGGAGGCCGCTCGCGGCGCTGCAGTACACGGCAACGTGCTTCGTTTGTTGGTTATTTTTCATAATGATGAGCGTAAAGTTACAAATTATCTGAGAATATGTGGCATGATTTTTGTTATAACTATAGTAGACTGACAAAATTTGCAACATTAATAAAAACTATAGATAATTATGGAAAAGGAAACAATTAAACCTGGTAAGTATGTCGAACTCGTTTTCGACCTGTATAAAGTCAACGAAGACGGCAGTGAGACCCTGGTTCATGAAGTAACCGACGACGCGCCTGAGTGTGTCGTTTTCGGTGTGACCGAAGGCCTGATTAAGCCTCTCGAAGCTGCTCTCGACGGTCTGAGCGCCGGCGACAGCTACGACGTTGTGGCCCTCCCCGAAGAGGCATTCGGCTGCCATAACCCCGAAGAAGTTGTCGAACTCGGCCGCGAAGTGTTTGAAATCGACGGCAAATTTGACGAAGAGCATATTAAGAAAGGTGTGCGTCTGCCGATGATGACTGCCGATGGCTATCGTATCGAAGGTCTTGTCGTTGACGTAACCCCCGAATATGTTAAAATGGACTTCAATCATCAGCTCGTCGACTGCAAGGTGCGCATCAAAGGTACCGTAAAGACTGTGCGCGACGTCACTGAAGAAGACCTCCGTCCGGCAGGCGGATGCTGCGGCTGTCACGGCGGAGATTGCGGCGACGGCGGATGTGGCGACGGATGCGGCGAAGGTGGTTGCGGCTGCCACTAATTAATGAATACTATTATGGAAAATAGCAGTAAATATTTGGTAGATAGCTTTGAGGTGAAGGTGCGCCACGACCTTATCAGCTTTCTTCAGAAAAAAGAGGCATTGGACCCTCATGTCCCCGAATGTCCAGATGTCGAAGAGCGTTGGGGCGAAATCGTCCGTGCTTATATGCCCGACGGCGCACGCGAGTTTCAGCAGTATCCCGTGGTATCGCTCGGCTGGATGATGTTTGTCGGCATGGCGATGGCCTTTTACTGGGACACCGACTGGGAAAAATACTCTCAGGAAAAGGGACTCTATGAGGCTCTTCGTGATAAGAAAGGCTATGACAATATGGATGAGGCCGTAGTCGAAGACCTCTTAGGCTACAAAGGCGAAGCCGCTGAAAAGATAACCGAACTTGTAGCCGAATGTGCGTCGCGCGTCTATAATCTGCTCAGCCATGAGCAAGTAGAGCCAGGCACTGAGGCAGCTCTCGGATGCTACATCGCCGCTCTCCATCAGCTTTATCTTGCCGGTATGGCAATGGAGCTGAATGCCCTCGGCTATCACATGACACCGCTCCAATCTAATTGATAGACACTTAGAGTGCGGCGGCTACTCGCCGAATACTCGAAAGCTTGGCCATGAAAGATTTATCTTTCTTGGCCTTTGCTTTATTATATGCATTCTGAAGATTAATCCAGAAATCAGCGTCTATTCCGAGTGCTGCCTCAATCATAAGGGCATACTCAACCGTGAAATCACGTTTGCCGTTGATGAGTTCGTTGAGTAGTGACACTTTCACTCCAAGTTGGTTGGCCAGCTTTGTCTGAGTTATCTCCCTGCACTCAATCTCTTCACGAAGAATCTCACCGGGATGAGTAGGTTCATACGGAGTGAGATTATTAGCAATCATATTTGATTGTACGCCTGGTAAAGTAATCATAGTCAATCGTAATGGTTTGATATATAATTGTATATGTCGCGAAGTTACGAAAAGTTTTTCTTATTTTCACAAATCTGTGAAAATAATTTATCCGTTTTACTTCCCTGAGGCGATTTCTGAGAGAATGGTTTCGAGTTTGAGAGCCTGGGCGGCGGTCTTTTTGATAAAATGATATAATTCCACTTCGTGCTGGAGCGACGATGGTGCGCTGTCAGGATCGCCTGTGTAGGCTTCTATCTTCGACGCTATTTGTTTCTGGTCGTCGGGTGTAGTCGTCAGCAAGAATTGGTCGGCCGATGTAAACATTTCGCAGTCAGCTACAAAACCAAAGCAATTTTCAAGCAAGTCAGGCCATTGCAGCAGGTTGACACGGTTTTCGAGCGAGTCGAGCATCAGGCTTGTGCGCTCAGCCGACTTAAGCAATCGTTGTACAGCCGGGAGTGCGGTGTTGTCGTCAGGCAGTCCCGAAGGCTTGAACATATCGGCCATGTCTGAAAATTTGAAGTCAGGGTTATAGTGCGTTTCGTCCTCTCGGCGCCCAAGCGGAGTGGTAACCGCATAGCAATAGGCAAGAAAAATGTTGAGTGAGTGCATCGTAGCCGGTATATTACGCAACAGGTTTTGTTTCTGTCGGTCTTCTTCAAGTCGGCGCTGCTTTTCCACCTCGCTCTCAACGTCGATTTCCGATTTCATCGAGCCGACCGCGTTCAAAAAGAATCCGAGGATAATCAATCCGCACATTACCTCGATAGCCGTAACGCTCTGCGCCATGCCGTGGGCCGGTGTGTAATCGCCGAAACCGAGCGTAGTTATGGTCACTATACTATAATACAGCCACGAGCCGTAGTCTGTCCCAGCGCCGTCGGGGATGCGGAACTGGCCGTCGGGCAACGCCTGATATATAAACGCAAAAATAGGCGTGAGCGCTACATATAGGCATATCCACACGATTGGCCTGACGTTAGAAACGACGTGAAAAAAATGGCGTATTCTGTCTGAGAG
>CAMWQZ010000218.1 GCA_947176515.1 uncultured Bacteroidales bacterium
CTTCGTGACTATCGCTTCTACGATCGTGACCTCAAGCACCCGTCTGAAATGGCATGCGATTATATTTACGAAAAGTTCTGCGAACGATATTTCTCTTCCTCAACAATTGAAAAAGCAATCAAAGCGCGAGAAGCCACTTTGCGCGCTGCTCATCGACCAATCATACAATAGAAATGAAACTGACAATTAAAGATATTGCTGCCGTTTTAGGCAAGTCGTCATCTTCCAATCGCGAAATATCCACATTGCTCACCGACAGCCGGTCGCTCTGTACCCCAGAAGCTACATTATTTTTTGCTCTTAAAACCTCAGTAAACGATGGCCACCGTTATATTGCTGATCTCTATCGCCGCGGCGTTCGGGCTTTTGTTGTTGAGCGTGTCCCAGAGGTTTTGTCTGGGGTAGATGATGCTGATTTCTTGATTGTTCCCAATCCGCTTGTTGCCCTTCAGACTCTCGCTGCTTATGTTCGTTCGTTGGTCAACATCCCGGTAGTCGGCATTACTGGAAGCCGTGGCAAAACAATTGTCAAGGAGTTGGTCTATACCGCTTTGTTAAAGGCTGGCAAGCGTGTTGTCCGCAGTCCGCGCAGCTGGAATTCTCAGATTGGGGTGCCTTTGTCGGTTTGGCATATTGAAAGAGATACAGAGATTGCGATTTTCGAGGCAGGCATCGACCACCCTGGCCAGATGCAAGTGCTACATGATATTATTCGTCCTACGGTTGGCGTAATGACCTTTATAAATGGCGAACACGATGCCGGTTTCGTCGACCGTGCCACAAAGGTTGACGAAAAACGTCAGCTTATGACAGGGTGTGACAAAGTAATCGAGGGTGATGACAATCGTCTTGTCGCAGGCGACATCCTCGAAGCCCTTGGTGAGTCTCGTGATTTGCTTAATGGTATCGATGAGGTGTCCACCCGTCTTGACGTTCACGACGGTGTCAATGATAGTCTTACTATTTTCGACGAATTTACAGCCGACGTTCCTTCTTTGCTTAGTGCCCTTGATTTTATGAGCCGTCGCAAAACCGCTTCGCGCCGAAACACCGTTATACTTGGTGACTTGCTTCATCGCGATGGCGACGACGTCCGAGCAGTCTATTCCCAGGCTGCTGCCATGCTGAAAATGGCAGGCATTGACCGCCTAATTGGGGTAGGGAAAGAAATAAGCAGTTGTGCCGATGTTTTTGACCCTCTTACAGCAAGTGAATTCATGGAGTCAACCGACGAGTTCCTTGCCCGTTATGATGTTTCGCGCTTCGACCGCGAGTTGATTCTCATAAAAGGTAAGAGAGGAGTAGGGTTCGATGCGATTATGCGTAGGCTGGAGTCGCCACGTCATCAGTCAATCCTCGAGGTTAATCTCGACGCAGTCGTTGACAACTTTAATTCCTTCCGCGCATTACTCAAACCTCAGACAGGCATGGTCGCCATGGTCAAGGCTTCTGGTTATGGAACTGGTGCGCTCGAGCTCGCAAAGACCCTTCAGGGGCAAGGTGCGGCGTACCTCGCCGTTGCCGTTATTGAAGAAGGCGTAGCCCTCCGACGTGCTGGCATAACCATGCCCATCATGGTGCTTAACCCGGTGTCAACAAACTATCAGGCGTTGTTCTCTTATAATCTTGAGCCGGCGGTGTTCTCTATCCGTGAACTCGAAATGCTCATTAACGAGGCCGCTCGTTTCGGCCTCAAAAACTACCCTGTCCATATCAAGTTCGATACCGGCATGCACCGCGTTGGCTTCATTGATAATGAGATTGATGGACTCGTGGCTCTCCTTAAGTCTACTGACTCTGTCAAAGTAGCTTCAGCGTTCTCTCACCTTGCTACTGCTGATTGTCTTGATGAAGATGCTTACACCGAGTCGCAGTTCGAAGCTTTCGACCGACTGACAGCTTCGCTTTCAGCTGGTATTGCTTATCCGTTCAAACGCCATATCCTAAACACCGCCGGAATCATGCGCTATCCCGAGCGTCAGTATGATATGGTTCGTCTTGGCATCGGTTTGTATGGTGTCAGCCCCTTGCCTCCTGAGGCCACTGATATCACTCTTCGCACAGTTGCCAAGCTCAGTTCCACCATTATCTCGCTGAAGCGTTGGCCGGCTGAAACCACTATCGGATATTCTCGTCGCGGTGTGCTCACTCGCGAGTCTGTCATTGCCACTGTTCCCATTGGTTATGCCGACGGTGTTGACCGCCATTTTGGCAGAGGCAATGCCAAGTTCGTTGTCAATGGTCATCTTTGTCCGACGGTTGGCAATATCTGTATGGACCTTTGCATGATTGACGTGACCGATGCTAACGCCGAGATTGGTGACCTTGTCGAGATTTTCGGTCCCGAGGCGCCGATAGAGGCTCTTGCTGAAACACTCGGTACTATTCCATACGAAATTCTCACATCGGTTTCTCCTCGTATTCACCGCATTTATTTTAGAGAGTGATGATGGCCAGGCGAGTACAATTCACCACCCGCATTGGTGTCATAGCTACAACCGTCGGCTCTGCTGTCGGACTCGGCAACATCTGGCGTTTCCCTTATGAGGCCGGTGCGCACGGCGGCGGAGCGTTCATGCTGTGCTATCTATTCTTCATCTTTATTATCGGTATACCGGTTATCAGCGCCGAATTTGTCATGGGACGCGCCGCCCATTCTGGCATAATGGGTGCCTTCCGCTATCATAGCGGCAACCACCGTTGGGATTGGGTGAGCTACGCATCAATTTTAGCCGCGATATTAATATTATCATTTTATTCAGTGGTCGCAGGTTGGACAATGGAATATACATTCGACTCCGTCACTGGCCATCTTGGCAATGTTGCCGATTCTGCGCGTCACGCAGAGTTCGATAGTTTTATCAGTGGTTGGCGTCCTGTATGGTGGATGATAGCTTTTTTAGCGATTAATGCCGCTGTGCTGCTTGGAGGTGTTCAAAAAGGCATTGAGCGTATGAGCAATATCCTCATGCCCCTGCTTTTTGTCATTTTACTTGTCTTTTGCGTAAACTCATTGCTGATGCCGGCGGCCGGCGAAGGACTCGCGTTCCTTTTTAAGCCCGATTTTTCTGCTATTACGCCTTCGGTCGTTCTTGGCGCGATGGGTCAGGCATTCTTCTCTCTTTCGATTGGCTTGGGGTGCATGATGACCTATGCAAGTTATTTCTCAGACTCCACGCCGATAGTCAAGACTGCTACGACGACCGCACTGCTTGACACACTCGTTGCAGTTTTGGCTGGCATTATTATTTTCCCGGCGGTGTTTTCTTTCGGCATGCAATCTGAGGCTGGTCCCAAACTCGTCTTTGAAGTCTTGCCGTCAATTTTCTATCGTTTGCCGGGCGGTAGCGTTTGGAGCGCGATGTTTTTCTTTCTCCTCGTTCTGGCTTCGCTGACATCTACTATTTCTATGAGCGAGATTTTCATTGCTTTCCTTTGCGATGAATTTAAGATTGCCCGTCGCAAGGCAACCGTCATATTGACGTTGCTTGCCATGGTTCTTGGCTCTTTGTGTGCCCTTTCATTTGGTCCTATTTCTGATATTACTATTTTCGGCAAAACGATATTCAATGCCTTTGACTACGCTTCGAGCAACATTATTTTGCCAATAGGTGGCATGGTGATTAGCCTTTTTGTTGGCTGGCGTCTCGATAGGCACACATTGCTTTCTCAGCTCGCATCCAACGGTCGCTTACCGTCATGGATAGCTCCATGCATTATCATCTCCCTCCGCTACATAGCCCCCATCTGCATCTTAGCCGTCTTCTTAGCCTCATAACCA
>CAMWQZ010000219.1 GCA_947176515.1 uncultured Bacteroidales bacterium
CTATATCTTCTTCCGCAACGGTTCGTCAACTATCACAGCCGACCAGCAGCCTAATGTAGAAATGATTGCCGCTTACCTCAATAACCATCCCGGATCAAAGGTAGTCATCAAAGGTTACGCTTCAAAAGACGGTAACTACGACTTCAACGTGAAACTCGCTCAGCGCCGCGCCGAATCAGTGAAAGACGCCCTCATCAAGAGATATAAAATCGCTGCCAGCCGTATCGTAGCCGAAGGCCAGGGTGTAGGTGAAATGTTCAGCGAAGAATCTTGGAACCGCGTAAGCATCTGCACACTCGAAGACGCTAAATAAAGACTCAAAGTAATAACAGAATAAAGTATTAATAGGTCACCCACAGAGTTCATAAGCTCTGTGGGTGATTTACTTTTATAATGAGAGCTCCGCGATTGCGCTTACCTATATTGCAAAAATAAATGCGACGACTCTCACGAGCGGCCGCATCTCTAACCTATGATTCACTTATTAATTGTTGTTGCTTTATAAAAATAAGTACTTCCTATGTTTGTTGCACAAAGTTAGGACAATTTTTACTAAAAACAAATTATTTAAACTTAATTTAAGTTTTGTGGCTATTGTTTTAACATTTGCTTAGTCCTCAAAGAATTTATCTGCAACAATCTTAAGGTTATTGTTGCGGATGAACTCAAGGATTTCGTCGCGTACAGCTCCCGGCTCTATGTCAGCCTCGATGCGTTTAAGGGCATTAAAGACTGTGGTCGAGCATTGATAGATATGACGGTAGGCTTTGGCTGCAATGTCAATGTCTTCGTCGCTGTAGTTACCAACTTTGTGCATAACGGTAGAGTTGACACCGTAGTATGTAGCCGGATTGTGTGCGATGATTACAAAAGGAGGAACGTTGGACGACACGCGTGTGCCACCTTTGAGCACCGCGAACTGACCGACATGTACCTTCTCGTTAACAATTGCGTTCGACGATAGGATAGAACCCTCGCCAATCACAGCGTCGCCGGCGACCATTGCTCCGTTGCCAATCACATTGCGGCCCTCGACGATGGTGTCGTGACCGATATGTGCCTCAGCCATGATGAAACACTTATTGCCTATGCGTGTGCCACCCTGAGAGTAGATGCCACGGTTGATGATGACATGCTCGCGTATAACGACTTCATTACCGATGTAGCAGAAAGTTTCGGTGCCTTTCCATCTGAAATCCTGTGGGTCAGCACCGACGATTGCACCCTGATACACCTTGCAATCGTTGCCCATGCGTGTGCCGTGCATAATGCTGGCGTAGGGCATAATCTCGCAATTGTCACCAATCTCAACGTTAGCATCAATGAATGCAAACGGATGGACTTTGACGTTCTGACCCAGTTTGGCTGCCGGGTCAACGTAAGCTAATTGACTAATCATAATAATGATATTAGAAATTTATGGTTAATGGTTGATTTTAACGGCCACCTCCGAGCGCCTGATAGAGGTTGATGAACGCGCGCGCCTGTGACAGACGGCTTGAGATGAAGGCAGTCTGTGCGCCCAAGAGATTTTGCTGAGCGGTGAGCACTTCGAGATATGTGCCTGTAGAGTATTCGAGGAGCGCCTGAGTATATTCTACTGACTTTTCAAGATTGTTGACCTGCTCGATAAGATATTTCTCTTTCTCTGCGCTTTTCTCATATACCGTCAGAGCATCGCTGACCTCCGACGAAGCCTTGAGGATGGCATATTCAAAATTGTTGAGAGCCTGCTCCTGTTGTGCCTTCGCAGCCTTGAGTCCGGCTATGTTCTGTCCTCTTGCGAAGAGGGGCATTGCGAGCGAACCTGCAAGCTGATAAAACCAGTCACCGGGGTTCTTAATAAACGAGCCAAGCAGATTAGTGAAGCCGCCGTTGGCTGTGATTGAAAGGCCTGGATAGAAGGCTGCACGAGCAGAATTTGTAGCATAGTAGGCCACAGCCAGTGCCTGTTCAGCAGCTTCAACGTCAGGGCGAGCGGCGAGTTCAGCCATTGGTATAGCTTCACGCACGATTGCCGGCTTTTCAAAGTCAAGCTTGGTGGTGATATTCCAGTTCTGCGGCAGCTCGTTGAGAAGGAGCGACATCGTGTTGTTGAGCTGGTCAAGCTGCACTTCGAGGTCGGTGATTGACGCGCATATGCTGTAATATTGTGCTGTAGACTGAACTACTGCAGCCTCGGTCACGCGACCGGCAAGCTTAAGGTTTTTCATTACCTCGACGCTCTCGTTCCAGCTCTTAGCAGTCGAACGCGATAGTTCGAGCTGGCTGTTGATTGCAGCGATTGCATAGTAGGTATACGCTACAGCCGATATAATCTGCGAGCGAGTCGCCTGTGCATAATATTCGCTCATGCGGTAGGCTGCCTCAGCGTTGCGCTTACGATTGAGTGTTTTGCCAAAGACGTCAATTTCCCAGCTCACCTGTGCCGGCAACTGATAGGTCCAGTTGATGTCGCTGCCTGCGTAGGATGCTCCTGCACCGTTTGGAGCGAGAGCAACCGAAGGCAGATAGCTAAGACGAGCTCCCTGCATCTGGGCGTGAGCTATCTTTACATTCAGGCGCGCATTGTTGAGGTCTTTGTTATTGTTGAGCGCACGGTTAATAAAATCGACGAGCAGAGGGTCAGTGAATACATCTTCCCACATCAGATTGCCGAACGCTTTTGGGTCAGCTGTTGTGTTACGAGCCTCGACGTAGGCGCGAGTGAGCGCCGACGTCTGAGGTGTTTCGTATTTTTTATATATGTGGCAGCTTGACATGAGGACGGCAGCGCCGGCAGCCATAGCTACACAAGATATCTGTTTGATAAACATTTTAGAGGGTTTATTTAGTGTACTGTTCGATTTCTTTCTCAATTGTGCCTCCGGCTTCCTGATTTTTCCATTTCAAAGGCTTGACTTTCTCCTGAATAGCCTCGAAGACACAGAAGAGAGCAGGCACGAAGAAAATCTGGAGAATCATACCGATAAGCATACCGCCTACAGAGCCTGTGCCAAGTGCACGGTTACCGTTAGCGCCTACGCCGCTTGCAAGCATCATCGGCAGAAGACCGATAACCATAGCGAGCGAGGTCATAAGGATAGGACGCAGACGTGCAGCTGCACCAGCAACAGCAGCATTGAAGATGCTCATGCCTGTGTGGCGGCGTTCGAGCGCAAACTCGACGATAAGGATTGCATTCTTCGCCAATAGACCGATAAGCATGATTAATGCAATCTGGAGGTAGATGTTGTTTGAGATACTGAAGATATCAGCGAAAATGAACGCTCCCATGAGACCGAACGGAATAGAGAGTATAACCGCCCAAGGCAAGAAGTAGCTTTCATACTGAGCCGAGAGCAACAGGTAAACGAAGAGCAAGCAGAGGCCGAAGATAGTCGCTGTCGAGTTGCCTGACGATGAACCGGCCTCTTCACGGGTCATACCTGCATACTCGTAACCGTAACCTTGGGGGAGGGTCTGGTTAGCGACACGCTCGATTGCAGCGATTGCGTCACCCGATGAATATCCGGGCGCCGGGTTGCCCTGTACGGAAATAGAGTTGAAGAGGTTGAATCGGTTGAGAAGGTCAGGGCCATAGATTCGGGTCAAAGTCATGAAGTTATCAATCGACGCCATCTCAGAACCGTTGCGTATCTTGATTGATTTAAGTGTTTCGGGGCTGACACGGCTTTCGGGATTAGCCTGCATCATTACGCGGTAGATTTTACCGAAACGGTTGAAGTTAGATACGTACATACCGCCGTAGTAACC
>CAMWQZ010000220.1 GCA_947176515.1 uncultured Bacteroidales bacterium
GAGCCGTGTCGCCCGTTGTGATAGGCGCGGCTACCACTCCAAGCAGAGCGAGTACGCCTCCTACTGCCCCGAGCCAAGCTATAGAAATATCATTGACGAGCGCCGCCGGTTTGCCTCCATGCTCTGCCATATAGTCAGCCAACTGCCCGTACCCCCCTACAAAAGTGATGGCGGCTGCAGCCCATATCAAAGCTACAATGCCCTCGGCAACCATCGCTCCGTAGAAAATCGGACGTGCGAGACGCTCATTTTTAAGACAACGCGCCATCATAGGCGACTGAGTTGCATGAAAACCTGAAATCGCACCACAAGCTATGCTGACAAACATCATCGGGAAGATAGGAGCGGTCGCTGCATCGGCTCGTCGATTATATATTCCCTCAGCAAATCCGTCGGGGATAGTGTAATCGCCAAAAAGAAGTACAAACAGCAGCCCTGCTGCCATAAACAATAGCGCCAATCCGAACACAGGGTAAAGATTGCCGATTAATTTATCAATCGGGAGCAACGTTGCAAGTACGTAATAAAGGAATATTGCGCCAATCCAGAATGTGCGGTCAAGGTAATCAGGAGTCATCCCTGCTAACAAATCTGCCGGATTAATCACGAATACAGCACCTACTAAAATTAATAGCACAACAGAAATGACTCGCATGGTCTGCTTGATTGACGGTCCGAGTTCGCGTCCTACAAGCTCCGGGAGTGAATCGCCGCCACTGCGAATCGACATCATGCCCGACATGAAATCATGGACAGCTCCGCCGAAAATCGTACCGACAACAATCCAAATAAATGCCGCCGGTCCGAACATTACGCCCATAATAGCTCCGAATATCGGACCGAGCCCGGCAATGTTCAGAAACTGAATCAAAAAGACTTTCCATGCTGGCAACGGAATAAAATCTATGCCGTCACGGCGTGTCTCTGACGGCATCGGCCGCTGGGGGTCAACGCCAAAAATTCGTGCACAGACTGCACCATAAACTATGTAGCCGCCTATCAACACGGCTAAAGCAATGAGAAAAGAGGTCATAGCAAATTACCAGATTTGTATATTAAAATCATTTTTTTGTAGCGACATTAGAGTCAGACGGACGAGCGATATTCTCACGCATTTCTGTGTCAGCCTCTATGTTTTTCATACGATAATAATCCATAATGCCGAGATTTCCACTAACGAAAGCTTCTGCCATCGCACGAGGCAACTCTGCCTCAGCCTCGATAACTTTGGCTCGCGCCTCCTGAGCCTTGGCTTTCATTTCCTGTTCGAGAGCGATTGCCATAGCTCGACGCTCTTCAGCCTTGGCCTGGGCAATATTTTTGTCTGCCTGCGCCTGGTCAATCTGAAGTGCAGCTCCGATATTGCGGCCTATGTCAATATCGGCGATGTCGATAGAGAGGATTTCAAATGCCGTACCTGAGTCAAGACCTTTTTTAAGCACGAGCTTTGAAATCGAATCAGGATTTTCGAGCACCTGTTTGTGGCTCACCGACGAACCGATCGAAGACACGATACCCTCGCCCACTCGAGCAAGAACAGTGTCTTCTCCGGCACCACCGACAAGCTGACGGATATTAGCGCGAACTGTTACTCGCGCCTTTGCTATAAGCTGAATGCCGTCTTTTGCGACAGCTGTCACCGGGGGTGTATCTATGACTTTGGGATTAACGCTCATCTGCACAGCTTCAAACACATCGCGGCCGGCGAGATCAATGGCAGTCGCCATCTTAAAGCCCAGGTCAATATTAGC
Source organism: uncultured Bacteroidales bacterium (assembly GCA_947176515.1). Classification (GTDB taxonomy): domain Bacteria; phylum Bacteroidota; class Bacteroidia; order Bacteroidales; family Muribaculaceae; genus CAG-873. Next base: position 1,752 of record CAMWQZ010000220.1, read on the forward strand.
CTTGGCTGCTGATACGAGTGCATGAACCACTTTGTCGACATTACCGCCTGCCAGATAGTGTGCCTCGAGGTCATCACGGGTGATATCTTTAAGGCCGGCTTTGTGAGCTTCGATCATCGCCCTTACAATCATGCTCGCCGGCACCTGGCGTATACGCATAAGCACCAACTGAAGCAGCGAGATACGCACACCGCTCACACGGGCCGAAATCCAAAGGAAGAACGGACAATAATAGAAGAAGAGAACCAGCAGAATGATACCTGCGATAATCAAAATGATAAGAGTTATTTCCATACTATGAGATTTTAAGTTTGTCATTTAGTTTCAAGGCGGATTACCTTGTTTCTCAATTCCGCCATATTCTGACGGCTAAATTCGATGGCCGCCTCTGCGTCAAGAATCTGGTCAGCAAGATGTCTCTCGCCTTTGGCATATCGCTGGCGCAACTGATCCAGTCGATCAGACTGTGCCTCAATCTGCTTTTCCTCTTTCAGCAGGCTTGACATTTCGCGACGAGCCTGTGGATTTTTGAAATCATCAAGCGACGTATACACCTTGCCATTGCCCATCGACAAGACGAATGGACGCGCATTGCGATTACGCAATGTAGCTCCCTCTTCTATTGTTGCGATACGCTTTCGCATAGCTGCAGCATCGGCGGTCTGAGTGTCAGTAATCGAATTTATACGCGCCCGTTCAAGCAACTTTGGATCGTCGGGCGAGTAGTTGACGCGTGTCTGAGACGGTACAAAAACATAGATTGTCACCTTACCGGGTATCTGCGAGCGGTCACTGGCAAACCATCCGGCTCCGGTTGATTCGTCGATAGCCAACATATAATCATTATAGGGCGAATTATATGGCATACCTATATTCTGAGGCTGCAGGAAACCGTCGTCTGAGCGACGAGTCATAAAAATATCGTAGCCGCCGAGCGATGATTCGCCTGTGGCGGCAAAATAAAGCGTCATACCATCGGGCATCAGGAACGGGTAATCCGCATCGCCTCCTTCTGAGAACTCACCCTTCAGAGGCGCCGGGCTGTCGAGCGTGCCGTCGTCAAGGATAGATGCCGCCATAAGAATCGAAAAGCCGGTCGAATCACTCTCAGCCCATATCATTTCACTTTTGTTCTGCGGCACATAGACCATCGTGCGAGCCTTTACATCGACATCTTCCGGTAGCAATATTCGCCCTGCCTCGGGAGACAGACGATAGTGGGTGAAGAAATCAAATTGGTCGACCGTTATCGAGTCTATGATTTCAATCTTCTCGACTCGCTGAAGCATATTGCGCAGCATCACAATGCGGCTGCGCATTTCATCGAGTTCCGCCGGAGCCTTCTTTTTGCCTTTCGTGAGTTTGTCTTCCCAATTGTCAAGATGTTTTTCAGCAGCATCGACGTCATAGGAGTCAAGCGCTATCTCTGCAAGCAGGCGTGATGCGTCGGCCACTCCACGCTCCTCCGCTGTCTTCAGCGGCGCTACCGCTTCACTATTACGGCCAAGTTCCATTAGTGAAGCTCCGAGATAATAGTTGACATTACCGTCACGGGGAGAAGCCTTCCGCAGTTTTGAAAGCTGTGTGACCGCCTCCTTATAATGGCCGTCTTTATATAATTTTCTTGCCTCGTCGATGGGTGCGGCTGCCAACCTGAGAGCGCCAATACCCAAAGCCAATAGGCAAATAATGATAAACCTCATAGTCGTATATGTTTATTTAGTCTTTCAAAGTTACTAATTCTTTTTGAAATTCCATCGCTGACATGTATCTTTGTAAGAAATAATAACAATATGGCTGACATATTAACGCCCGAACAACGCCGCAAATGCATGGCCGCAGTAAAAGGAGCCAACACACGACCAGAAATGATCGTGCGGAAATATTTATTCTCTAAAGGTTTGCGTTATAGGGTCAACAACCGCAAATTGCCCGGCTCACCCGATATCGTACTGCGGAAATACAGGACTGTGATTTTTGTCGACGGATGCTTCTGGCA
>CAMWQZ010000221.1 GCA_947176515.1 uncultured Bacteroidales bacterium
TTGTCAAATTTTAATAGTAAAATCACAATACAAAACACATAATCGAAAATATGCAATGTGAATCATGCATTGTGAATTATGAATTGTGCATTGTGAATTGTGCATTGTGAATTGTGCATTGTGAATTGTGCATTATGTATTGTGAATTTCCTCAACGATTTCTCTCGCCGTTAATATCTCCATAGCCCTTGCTCCACGGCGTGTACCTGTCAGATAAGCGATTCTTTCGTCAAGTCCGAGCAAACCGTCATCGACTATACGGCGCACGGCGGCAGCTGAGTGACGGGCGACATCTTCCTCACTATGAGGATAATAGTATGCCGTTACACCGTAACTAAGTGACAACCAACCCATTACATCACAATAATGACAGATAGCAAAAGTCGGATTATTGCCCCTGAACGAAGCTATGAATCGTGCTGACATACCGCGATAGGCATCAGTAAAAATGGCCTTTGTCCCAATTTTTTCTTCCGATAACACAGCTTCGCGAGCCAGGAATGACGTAACCTCTCTGTCGGCCATTGGTGGCACGGCCATTTGACTGCGGAGTGCATTTTCAACCTCTCGCGCCACACTTGTCATAGTCTTCACGGCCTCTATTGGATATTTGCCATAAGCAGTCTCTCCCGAAAGCATCATTGCATCAGCACGCTGATACACTGCGTTTGCCACATCTGAAATTTCGGCTCTCGTCGGACGCGGATGTTCAATCATGCTATGTAGCATCTGCGTGGCGACAATCACTGGCTTATGAGCCGCAATACACTTGTTAATCATCATTAACTGGATGCCAGGTATACGCTCTGCCGGTACTTCAATTCCGAGGTCACCACGAGCAACCATTATGCCGTAGGAAGCTTTCAAAATCTCGTCGAAATTATCAATGCCTTCCTGATTTTCAATCTTTGAAATAATTTTGGCTGATGAGCCATACGAATCGAGCACCTTTTGAACCTCGTGGACGTCCTCTGCACTTCTCACAAATGAGTGAGCTATAAAATCTACCCCTAATTCCACAGCATAACCTATATTTGTCTTATCCCGGTCTGTCACCGCTGGCAAATCTATGCTCACACCCGGCAAATTAACGCTCTTACGTGAGCCGAGACGTCCGTCATTTTCAGTGACAGCAATTATGACATCTCCTGTTACATTGGTCACTGTAAATCCGACCTCTCCGTCATCTATCAACAGACGGTCGCCAGGTTTCAACACGCGGCTGATTCCGCGGTAATTCAGACATATTTCAGTAGGCGTAGTCAGTCTTTCTGGATCTCCATATATCTTAACCTCGCTACCTTTTTCATAGTCGATTGGCTCACCTGTTATGGTTGCAGTGGTTCTGATTTCGGGTCCCTTGGTATCCATCATTATCCCTATTGACTCCGAAGCTGCTCGCGTGTTGCCGACAATCTTCTTGAAACCGTCATAATCGAGGTGGGCCGAATTCATTCTGACCACATTAACACCGGCTTGCCACAATGACTTTATAAAATCTGTATCACATCGCTTGTCAGAAACAGTAGCGACTATTTTGGTAAATTTCTGCATAATAATTAATTTCGCGTTTATAACATAACAAACACTGTCACAAAAAAGATTTTATAAAACCCTCTTGACCGTTACTTTGTTAATTAAACATGGAAACAAAAATTGATCTTTCAAAAATTAACTCGCCGGCCGACATCCGCAAAATGGATGAGACCGAGCTAAAAGCACTGGCTGCAGCTCTGCGCCAGCCGCTCCTCGATAAACTTTCGGCCCATGGTGGCCACGTTGGTCCTAACCTCGGCATGATTGAAGCCATAATAGCGCTTCATTATGTCTTTGACACGCCCAATGATAAAATCGTCTTCGATGTGTCTCACCAGACCTATCCCCACAAGATGATTACTGGTCGTATGTCTGCGTTCACTGACCCTGCACACTATGACGATGTAACTGGCTACACTAATCCTCGTGAAAGTGAGTATGATCTCTTTTCACTCGGTCACACTTCATCAGCCATCGCCCTTGCTTCGGGCCTCGCCAAGGCACGAGACCTACGCGGCGGCAAAGAAAATGTAGTGGCAGTCATCGGCGACGGCTCGCTTAGTGGTGGCGTGGCATTCGAAGGCCTCGACTACGGAGCGACCCTCGGCACAAACTTCATCGTCGTGGTCAATGATAATGACATGAGCATCGCCGAAAATCACGGCGGCATCTACGCCGACCTCCGTCTGCTCCGCAACACCAATGGCACAGCTGACAATAACCTCTTCCGCGCAATGGGCTATGCCTACCGCTACGTTCATTATGGTAACGACATTCCAAGCCTTATCAAAATGTTCCGCTCTGTCAAAGACATTAATTATCCTGTCGTTGTCCACATCAACACAATGAAGGGCATGGGTCTGCCGGTTGCCGAGGCCCATAAAGAGCAGTTCCACTTCGCCGGACCATTCGACCTTCAGACTGGCGCTCCGCTCCATAGCCCAGCAGCGGCCACTGAGCCCGAGGACTACGACAGTCTCTTCGCCAACCATCTGCTTATGCGCATGAAAGAGTGTCCCGACCTCGTTGCCATCACTGCCGGAACTCCGGGCGCAATAGGTTTCGGCCCCGGCAAACGTAAGGAAGCCGGATCTCAATTTATTGACGTCGGTATCGCCGAGCAACAGGCAGTTGCCATGGCAAGCGGTCTTGCAAAAGGAGGCGCGCGTCCTGTCGTCGGTCTCGTAAGCACCTTCCTGCAGCGTGCTTACGACCAATTCAGTCAGGACATTGCCCTTAACCATCAGCCGGCAACCTTCGTCATTTTCTACGGCTCAATGTTTGGCATGAATGACGAAACTCATCTTGGCTTCTTCGACCTCGGCTTGCTATCAAATATACCTGATCTTCTTGTCCTCACACCGACATGCAAAGAAGAGTTCTTGGCGATGCTCCGTTGGTCAGAAGACCAGCGCAAGCAACCTGTCGTTATTCGTGTTCCTGGTGGCGAAGTCCGCTCTGACTCTACAATAGAGCTGCTCGATGATTACTCTCGCCCAGCTTATGAAATCGTCAGAAAAGGCTCACGCGTAGCCCTCATCTGCGTCGGCACATTCCTACCCGTTATGCAGCAAACCGCCGACATCCTCGCCGCCAAAGGTCTTGACCCGATGGTAATCAATCCTCGCGAAGTATCACAGCTCGATACCGCAACACTCGACTCTCTCCGTGACTTCGATTTGATTGTCACTGCCGAGGATGGCATCATCGATGGCGGCTATGGACAGAAAGTAGCCTCATACTTCGGCGACACTGACGTCAAGGTTATAAATCTCGGTTTGCCCAAACAATTCCGCAACCGTTACAACGCCGCCGACCTCCAGCGCGAGTGCAACCTCACCCCCGACCAAATCGCCACCCTCACCGAAAACTCCCTAAAATAAGTGCATAAAAACTTATCTCAAAAGCCATGAGTCCCCAAGCGGATTCGTGGCTTTTTATTTTATCAGGGGGTTGTTGGAGTAGAGGGTGATGAGGGAATGGTCGAGGGGGAATGTTTTGTATGGGGTGGCGGCAAGACGGGGAGCAGGAGCAGTGCCTTTGGGTCCGAATGTCACTGCGGAAGTCTCTACTCTGGCGACATCCCATAGGCCAGAGTTAATGAATGATTGCAAAACGGTCGGACCGCCTTCGACAATCAGTGATGTGATTCCAAGTGTGTAGAGC
>CAMWQZ010000222.1 GCA_947176515.1 uncultured Bacteroidales bacterium
ATGTGTATAAGTGACTGACATATCTGTTTAAGACCAAGTATGAATGGATGAATTTCTCGGCCGTATTGGTTATGCCGTTCATTATGCAAGCGATATGTATGAAGCGCTCCTCGATGCTGATGCACTGGCATTGATAACTGAATGGAAGCAGTTCCGTTTGCCATCGTGGCGTTTGGTTTCCAAGGCCATGCGAGGTAATATTATTGTAGATGGCCGAAATATTTATGATCCACTCGACATGGCAGAGGAGGGATTTACATATTATAGTATCGGTCGTCCGGCAATCATAAATTGAAATTCATAACTAACTAAAAATATCTATATGGCTTCTGAACGAATAATGCTTTCGCGAGTGCATTTGAGCGGAACCGAACAAAAATACATTGATGAGGCTTTTGCCGATGATTGGGTTGTGCCTCTCGGGCCTCATGTCGACCAGTTTGAGCATCGGCTTGAAAAATATCTTGATGCTCCTGCTGTCGTCGCTCTCAGTGCAGGAACGGCTGCTATCCACTTGGGTCTTGTGCTTCTCGGAGTCGGCCGCGGTGACGAGGTGATTTGTCAGTCAATGACATTTGCCGCTTCTTGTAATCCCATTGTCTATCAGGGTGCGTCGCCAGTCTTTGTTGACAGCGAGCCTGATACGATGAACGTGGATCCTGCTATGCTCGAACGCGCAATCGTAGAGCGTCACCGCATAACTGGGCGTTATCCAAAGGCGATAATACCGGTTGACCTCTATGGTATGCCAGCAAGACTTAAAGAAATTGTTGAGATTGCAGATTCTTATGGCATCCCGGTACTTGAAGACGCGGCTGAGGCTCTTGGCTCACAATTTGAGGGTCAGAAATGCGGGACATTCGGAGCGTTTGGCGCTTTGAGTTTCAATGGTAATAAAATGATAACGACCTCCGGCGGAGGGGCGTTGGTTTGCCACGACCAGTCGACAGCCGGACGCGTTAAATTCTATGCGACGCAGGCTCGCGAAGACCGTCCATATTATTACCACGAGACAATCGGTTATAACTATCGCCTTAGTAATATTTCTGCGGCTATAGGATGTGGACAGATGGATGTCCTTGACCATCGCGTCAATCGCCGCCGTGAGATTCGCGATTTATACGACGCACTACTGACAGACTGCCCGGAAGTGACTGTCCAGTCAAATCCTGACAAACGTTTCCAGTCAAATTTCTGGCTCACTACAATTGCTATAGATGAGCAGTCTGGCAAATCACCCGAGGCTCTTCGTCAGTATCTCGCCGAAGATAATATCGAGTCTCGCCGTCTTTGGCGTCCGATGCACATGCAGCCCGTTTTTTCTGATGCGCCGTACTATGGCGGTAACGTGTCCGAGCGTCTTTTTGACCAGGGACTATGCCTTCCGAGCGGTTCGTCTCTACGCGACAGCGATATAATGAGGGTCGCAGAACGAATTAAAGAATTTTTCAAGCTGTGAGCCATGAACGGCGTTAGAAAAATCTGTGTGGCGTTTGATCTTGACGACACTCTCTTTAAAGAGCGTGAATATGTCAAGACCGGTTGGCGCGCAGTTGCCGAGGCGTATGCTCACGTCACTCATATGACGGCTGAAGAGCTATATGAATTGATGAGCACAGCTCCTGACGCATTTGATGCATTGCTTGCCCTGCCTGAAATCCAACGCGCCCACATACAGATTGCTGATTTCCTTACGGTTTATCGTGCTCATCGACCGACGCTAACTTTGCCTGCTGATACTGAGACAGCTCTCCGGCAGTTGACTGAAAGAGGCGCGGCAGTAGCGATTATTACCGATGGAAGGACGCTGACACAACGCAACAAAATCGAAGCTCTCGGCCTCGATAAACTGATTCCAGCCGAAAATATTTTAATAAGCGAGGAAGTCGGGTCAGATAAGCTAACACCCGGACCATTCGAGTGTCTGATGCGACGTCAGCCGGCTGACCGCTATTACATGGTTGGCGATAATCCTATTAAAGATTTTTATCATCCTAATCTGTTAGGATGGACAAGTATAATGCTGCGCGACCGAGCTGGCATCAATGTGCCTTCTCAATCTCTTGATGACAAAGAGCCTGATTATTGGCCGCAGATTTTCATTGATAACTTAACTCAACTCACTGAATTATGCCTACCGCTCTAATCACAGGTATAACAGGTCAGGACGGTTCGTTTCTGGCCGAGTTTCTTATAGAAAAAGGCTACGAAGTCCATGGTATTCTGCGCCGCAGTTCGTCATTCAACACAGGCCGCATCGAGCACTTATATCTCGATGAATGGGTTCGCGATATGCACCGTCGCCGTCAGATTCACTTGCATTATGGTGATATGACCGATTCGTCATCGTTAATCCGCATTATCGCGGAAATCCAACCAGATGAGATTTATAATCTTGCAGCCCAAAGCCATGTGAAGGTTTCGTTTGACGTTCCTGAATATACGGCCGATGTTGATGCTGTTGGCACACTCCGTTTGCTTGAAGCAATAAGAATTCTGCACATGGAAAAGACATGTCGCATATATCAGGCATCAACTTCCGAACTTTATGGTAAAGTTCAGCAGATACCTCAGAATGAGGAGACCCCGTTTTATCCTCGCTCTCCCTATGGCGTAGCCAAGTTATATAGCTATTGGATAATGAAAAATTATCGCGAGAGCTACGATATGTTTACAGCCAACGGAATCCTTTTCAATCACGAATCAGAGCGCCGTGGCGAAAACTTTGTGACACGTAAGATTACGCTTGCCGCCGCTCGTATTGCCGCCGGTGTTCAGGATAAATTATATCTTGGCAATCTTAACGCACTTCGCGACTGGGGATATGCGCGTGATTATGTTGAATGTATGTGGCTGATTCTTCAGCAGGACAAGCCTGGTGACTATGTCATCGCGACGGGCGAGTATCACTCTGTGCGCGAGTTTGCTACATTAGCGTTTGCCAATGTAGGCATTAATTTGCGTTGGGAAGGCGAGGGTATCGACGAAAAAGGCATTGATGATGCAACCGGTAAGGTACTGGTAGAGGTTGACCCTCGATTTTTCCGTCCGGCAGAGGTCGAGCAGCTTCTTGGCGACCCTACTAAGGCGCGCAAACAGCTCGGATGGAATCCCACAAAGACTCCGTTTGAAACTCTTGTCAAAATCATGGTTGACTCTGATGTTAAACTCGTCGCACGCGAACAATCGAAATGATAGATAAAAACACAAAGATATACGTTGCCGGCCATCGCGGTCTCGTAGGCTCGGCGATATGGAAAAATCTTAAAGAGCGTGGCTACAATAACCTGGTTGGTCGCTCTCATGCAGAACTTGACTTGCTCGATGGCGCAGCCGTCAAAGAGTTTTTCGATAAAGAGCAACCAGAACTCGTCGTTCTTGCAGCCGCCCACGTAGGAGGTATCATGGCAAATTCGATTTATCGTGCAGATTTCATTTATGAAAATCTACAGATACAGCAGAATGTAATCGGCGAAGCATTTCGTCACGGAGTCAAGCGTCTATTGTTCCTTGGGTCGACGTGTATATATCCGCGTGAAGCTCCGCAGCCAATGACTGAGGATGTGCTCCTGACATCAGCTCTCGAATATACCAACGAGCCTTATGCGATAGCAAAGATTGCCGGCATGAAGATGTGTGAATCATTTAATCTTCAATATGGCACTGATTATCTCGCCGTAATGCCGACAAATCTATAT
>CAMWQZ010000223.1 GCA_947176515.1 uncultured Bacteroidales bacterium
ATAAATATGCCGAAGGCGATCCCGGCCACCGCTATTATGGCGGTTGTCAGGTTGTAGATGAAGCCGAACAACTTGCCATCGACCGTGTGAAGAAACTTTTTGGCGCAGAATATGCTAACGTTCAACCCCACTCTGGTGCCCAAGCCAACATGGCTGTATTTATGACCGTAATGAAACCGGGCGACAAATTCCTTGGCTTGAACCTGTCTCACGGCGGCCACCTCAGCCACGGTAGCCCTGTAAACTTCTCTGGTCTCGTTTTCAATGCGCTCGAATATAATGTGCGCGAAGACAATGGTCTCGTTGACTACGACCAGATGGAGGAGGTCGCTCTCCGCGAACGCCCAAAACTGATTGTCGGTGGCGCAAGCGCCTATTCTCGTGAATGGGACTACGCCCGTATGCGTAAAATCGCTGACGAAATCGGCGCAATACTTATGGTTGACATGGCTCACCCTGCAGGTCTCATCGCTGCTGGCCTGCTCGACAATCCTCTTAAATATGCCCATATCGTCACCTCTACCACTCACAAAACTCTCCGTGGTCCGCGTGGCGGTCTGATTCTGCTCGGCAAGGATTTCGAGAATCCTTGGGGCAAGACCAATCCCAAGGGCGAAGTGCGCAAGATGTCTCAGCTAATCGACTCTGCTGTCTTCCCAGGCGTTCAAGGTGGTCCGCTCGAACATGTCATCGCAGCTAAAGCCGTTGCTTTTGGCGAAGCGCTCACACCCGAATTCAAAGACTACCAGACCCGTGTTAAAGCCAACGCTGCTGCGATGGCTGAAGCTCTCAAAGATAAGGGTTATAAAATTGTCAGCGACGGAACAGAAAACCACTGTATCCTCGTCGACCTCCGCACCAAATTCCCCGACCTTACGGGTAAGGTTGCAGAAAAGGTGCTCGTCGAAGCCGACATTACAGCCAATAAAAACATGGTTCCCTTCGACTCTCGTTCGCCATTCCAGACTTCTGGCATCCGCCTCGGCACACCTGCTATTACCACTCGCGGCGTTAAGACTGAAAGCATGGGTGAAATCGTAGAGATGATTGACACCGTTCTTTCTAATGCTGACAGCCCTGCCGTAATCAGCTCTGTTCGCGAGAAAGTAAATTCAATGATGACTGACTATCCGATGTTTGCTGACTGATGCCATCGGTTGAAATTATAATTGTTGCTGCGGGCAGCGGTCTCCGTTATGGGGCGCCGCTGCCCAAACAATTTTGCGAGCTCGCCGGCAGGCCTGTTGTTATGCACACAGTCGACAGGCTCAGACACATAATGCCTGATGCTAATATCACCTTAGTGATTAGCCGTGATATGTCAGATTTATGGAGCGACTTATGTTCCAAACACTCGTTTGCGTCTCCAGAAATAGCATTTGGAGGAGCCACCCGATGGGAGTCAGTGCGAAATGCCATTGCCGCTGGTAGTCCTGAGGCCGATATCATTATGGTTCACGATGCCGTCAGGCCACTCGTCACATCAGAAATGATTGACAGCATCAAACAGGCGATGTCAGACTCGGACGTTGACGGAGCCATACCGGCTGTCCCCGTTACCGATTCATTACGGGTTGTGGGTGCCGACGGGTCAAGCGTAAGCATTGACCGCAGTCCGATGCGCGCCGTTCAAACTCCTCAGGCATTTAAAGCCATGCTTTTGCGCAAAGCTTACTCAATGCCTTATCAGGACTCCTTCACCGATGACGCCTCTGTCATGGAGTCGGCCGGATTTGGCAATCTTAAACTCACAAAAGGCTCTCCCTCAAACATCAAAATTACTAATCCGGGCGACATTGCTGTCGCCGAATTGCTGATGAAGCAGAATGAACTCTCTTCGCAGCTATGACATAAAATTTCTTAAGGGCGTAGGACCGCGTAGAGCCGAACTCCTAAAAAAAGAACTGGGCATTACGTCGGGTTATGACCTTGTGCGTCATTTTCCCACTCACTACCTCGATCGTTCAAAAGTCTATACCATTCGCGAGCTCAACGACGAGTTGCCATATGTTCAGATTAAAGGTCGTTTTGTCACTTTCAACACCATAGGCGAAGGCGCTAAAATGCGGCTCGTAGGATTGTTTTCTGACGGAACGGCAACACTCGAAATCGTATGGTTTCGACGCATTAAGGCGATACGCGAAAGTTTGACAATTGGCACTGAGTATGTAGTTTTTGGCAAACCCTCAAGCTACATGGGCACAAAACAGATGAGCCATCCCGAAATCGACCTTCCGTCGTCGGCCGCCGCACAGCAACCTGTACGGGGAGTCTATCCGCTCACCGAGAAACTTCGCAATGCCAACATCACCTCTCGACAGATTGCTGCTTGGGTTAACACGCTGCTTAAATCACGAAGCCGCATAGTTGACCCTTTGCCACAATCAGTTATCAGCGACAATCGTCTGATGCCGCTCGACCGTGCTCTCTCAGAAATCCATAATCCGACCGATGCTGAAAGTCTGCGTCAGGCCAGGCTTAGGTTAAAATTTGACGAGCTGATTTACATTCAGGTTGATATGCTACGCCGCTCGATGCGCCGTAAAAACATCTCTACTGGCCACCGGCTAACAAGAGTCGGAGACATGTTCAACCGATTTTACCGTGAATGTCTGCCATTTGACCTCACTGGAGCTCAAAAAAGAGTTATAAAGGAAATACGCGCTGATGTCAACACGGGTCGACAGATGAACCGCCTCGTGCAAGGTGACGTTGGCAGCGGCAAGACACTGGTTGCTCTCATGTGTATGCTTCTTGCCGTTGACAACGGACTGCAAGCATGTCTGATGGCTCCGACCGAAATTTTAGCGACTCAGCATTACGAAACCATTTCAAAAATGGTAGCGCCATTAGGTATCGAAGTTGCATTGCTCACCGGTTCAACAGGCAGACGCGAACGACAGCGAATCCATACCGCTCTCACCGACGGCACTATGTCAATATTAATCGGCACCCACGCCGTTATAGAAGACACTGTCCAGTTTCACAATTTAGGTTTTGTCGTCATTGACGAGCAACACCGCTTTGGCGTAGCGCAACGCGCAAAACTTTGGACTAAAAACGACATCGCCCCCCATGTGCTTGTCATGACTGCAACTACGATTCCGCGATCACTCGCCATGACCGTCTACGGAGACCTCGACGTCTCAGTAATTGACGAGTTGCCTCCGGGACGCAAGCCTATTGAGACTCTGCTGAGATATGACGAACAACGCACACAAGTCTATCGAGCAATATACGACCAGCTACGCAAAGGACGCCAAATTTATATAGTCTACCCTCTAATTGAAGAAAACGAGAAACTCGACCTTCGAAGTCTTGAGGAAGGCTATCAGCTTATTCGAGACACATTTAAGGAATACAATGTCGCTTTTGTTCATGGTCGCATGAAGCCGGCGGAAAAAGATTATCAGATGAATCTTTTCGCAAGTCATCAAGCCGACATCCTGGTCGCCACAACAGTGATTGAAGTAGGCGTTAACGTGCCTAACGCGTCTGTCATGATTATTGAGAACGCCGAGCGCTTCGGCCTTTCTCAGCTCCACCAGCTCAGAGGCCGTGTTGGCCGTGGAGCAGAGCAGAGCTACTGCATTCTCATGTCAAAACATCAGATTGCAAAGACTACGCGACAACGTCTCGAACTAATGACTCAGACCTCCGACGGATTTCTTATCGCCGAGGCTGATATGCAGATG
>CAMWQZ010000224.1 GCA_947176515.1 uncultured Bacteroidales bacterium
AAGATTATTCGTCGCGGAGGGCGTCGACAGGCTCGATGCGGCTGACATGACGCGCCGGGAAGTATGTACCGATTACGACACATATAATTATTATGGCATAAACAATCGCTGACACAATCGCGAAGTGCTCACCGAAATTATTAACCCATGAATTGTCTGGTATGAATTTCGAATTATATTCATAGCCGCAGGCGAGCCCATTGGATAGGGCATACTGTAAATAAATCAATTCTCCAATAATGAATGCAACAGTGGCGAGGACAACAGATTCGCTGATAAGCATTCTCATTGTCTGTGATTTCAAAGCTCCGAACGAACGTAAGATGCCAAGTTCGGGGATGCGTTTACTGGTCTGGAGCCATACGCAGCCCGTCACACCGACAATAAGATTAAGCAGGAAAAGTGCTGCAATAAAAAGCATCAGATTACGCTTGGTGCTTATTCCGGCCGAATATTCTTGATTGTCAATAAGCTGTTTTTGACTTGTCACCGACCGAACATAGAAATTACCAATGCGTAGGTCTTTTGTAATCCTATCGAGATTTTCACGGGTATAGTCATCAGTATCTATGCCCTCGTCAAGTCGTAATATGATAGTCGTGCGGTTGAAATATTTGTTGGGATTAGGACGAGAACCCGTGATGGCGACAGCTGGAGTGCGCATATAGGAGTTGAAACGAAAATCTTTTACGATGCCGACAACATTCTGGTGAGTAGAGTCGGGGGAGTATTTATCAATGAAATATTTATCCTTTATACCTCGTTGGTCAGGCCAGTAATAGCGGTCAATTGATTCGGTGATTATTATGTCGTTTACGCCTAATGGCCTGCTCTCAATATCTTCTACCGACGGAGAGTCATCGGTCGTCTGAATGCCGTAGGTCGACAATAACTTGCTATCTGGAGTTATTCTTACAGAGAAAACGAGTGGAGGTACTGAGTCGATTGCATCATTTCCTATAAATAGAGGTCCAGAGATAGAAGAACGTCCGTTGATGCCAGAATATTCACTTATCACTGCCTCTACATTAGGCAGATTACGAGCTTTGGAGATTAGGGCATTATATTTTTGTTCGGCCACTTCTTTGGCGAAGCAAGTTTTATCAAACTCCGGTGAGTCAGAAGGAATGGTTTCAATATCAATATTCACAATGCGCTCAGCGTCATAGCCGAGAGGAGAGTTTATGTCGTGAAGACTGACAATTGCCTCATCAATAATTATCCACGAGAGGATAGTTACAATTATCAGTTCGGCGAAAAGCCACGCGTTGCTACGTCTGCGATTCCACAGATTTTTTATAATTAATTTTAACATAATGAGGCTTATTTCAATGATTTGACTATTGGTTTACGTAAGGCGCTCCATGCCGGAATGAGCGCTGACAAGATATTGAGGATAACGCACACCAAAAAAGCGAACACAAACACGGCCGGCGCGAAAAGCATATCGGTAGTAAGGCGTATGTCGATGGCGCTATTCATATACTGTCTCTGAGAACCGATATTGGCAAATATTGCAACAGCGTCTGATGATAAAATCAACCATGTCAGCACAAGTCCAAATATACCTCCTATAATGGTTAAAAACAGATTTTCCCAAAGCACCTGACTAAGCAGCCTGCCGCGAGTAGCCCCGAATGATTTGCGGATGCTGAGTTCATTATGGCGTATGTCCATGCGTCCGGCAATCATTCCGCTCAGGTTTAATGCCGGAACAATTAGCAATGTGAGGAGTATCAGTAAGTTAAATCGCAGTATTGCCATTATATCTATTTCCTCATAAGGCGAAGCGGCTAAGGCTCTGAATGTGGCCGAGTAGGGTTGGTTAAGGAAGTTGATTTCCAATAAGTCGTTTTCGGCAGCAAATCTTCTGCAAAAATCATCCATCTCAGCCTTAACGCCATCAGGATTGTCGGTCAGGATAATGGCACTTAACCATCCCTCAATCGGGCTGTAAGCCTGCTTATATAATTTTCCGGCTGTATATGGTGCAATGGCTTGAACAAATGAAAATTGGTTTATGGCGCTACCTTCGCGGAACACACCGCAAACCTCATAATCAGAGAAGTCGAGCGAAACAGTCTTGCCGATGGCTTCTTCGGGTGAGCTGAACATCTTTTCAGCGGCACGGTCGCTAATGACGAGTTTGTGAACACCTGCATCAAAATCAGCCTGAGTGAAAGGCGCTCCAGCCAAGAATTCGAAATCCAGAATTTTAAAATATGCCGGGTCAGAGCTTCGTTTTATGATTTCATAATATTTCTCCTGATTTGGAATGTGAATTAACTGCAACCCCGGTTCTTCGATATAACCTGATACGACTTCGGCATTCTCCAGATTGTAGAATAATTTATTCATTATATCATAAGAAAAACTTGGGCTGCTATATTTATTATTGTCCTTATTTGTTTGAGTCACAAAAGAGGCAGAGTAAATCTGGTTACGTTTATACTCCGGGTAAACAGGCGCGAGCCTTATGTAATATATTAATGCGAAAATAGTGGTCGAAGCAATCGCGAGAGCTGTCCCGACGATATAAATCGTCGAGAACAGCTTATTCTGTCTCAGCAGTTGCCACGCTTGTTTGAAGTGAGTTAGTATCATAAAGTCGATTTTAAAGTTTTCGAAGATTATTCGTCGCGGAGGGCGTCGACAGGCTCGATGCGGCTGACATGACGCGCAGGGAAATAAGTGCCGACAATCACACATATAATTATCAGAGCGTAGACAATTGCCGAGATTATCGCGAAATGTTCACCGAAATTAGTCACCCAAGATTGTTGCTGCAGATAATTGTTATTATTTATTACTCCATTCGACAATCCATCTCTCAGAGCGTACTGCAGATAGGCGAAGCACCCTATTATCACTGCCACGGTCGCCATGACAACGCTTTCGCCGATAAGCATGCCTGTGATATTGCCGCGAACGGCTCCATACGAACGCAAGACACCCACTTCCTTTACGCGCTTACCGGTCTGGAGCCATACGCATCCGACCACACCTAAAATCAGGTTAACCAAAAATAGGACGGCCACGAAGATGTTAAGATTGTAGTATGACGTCACGCCTCTAATCGCCTCGGTCTTACTAATAAATGAGTCCTGAGAGTCAACTGATTTTACATATATGTTGCCTACGCGGAGCATGTCGCACAACTCTTCGAGCTTGTCGGCAGCAAATTGGTCTGCATCAACGCCTTCTTTAAGTCTGACTACAATATTGGGCGGAAGCTGTAAATCAGCATCTTCAAAATCGAGAGGATAGATGACGTTCATCGTGGTTCGCATGAACGAGTTGACATGAAAGTCCTTGACAACACCAACGACATTGCAGCGCAGCGTGTCGACACTGTCGCTGGCATCACGAAAATGCAGAAGATATTTACCCTTGAGGCCAGGCTGTCCGTCCCATAGCTCCCGGTTCATCGATTCGGTTATTATTATATCGTTTTCTCCAAATGATTTTGACATCAGTTCAGCGACTGACGGATATCCCTCGGCGCCCTGGATGTCATAAGCGTTGAAGAAGTCAGAATTTTTATAAAGATAGATTAGCGGGAACCAATTGATTATGCTATCGTTATTCTCAGTTGCCAGCGGCAGAGAGTTAAATCTATCGCCCCCCAATACTGTATTTACGATGGTTGCGTTTTCGACCTCAGGTAAATTTTTGAGGCGCGTGATTATATC
>CAMWQZ010000225.1 GCA_947176515.1 uncultured Bacteroidales bacterium
GATAAAATGAATGCCGACGACATTACCAATGTCAGTGTGCAGATGCTCCTCTTGGTCGAAGACTCGGTGAGATTCTACTCATCAATCTTGCCGACTGTCTACAAATTCCTGCTCAAGCAGTCGATGGTTTTCTCGACCGAGGCCCTCAACGAGCACGAACAGCGACTGCGCATGCGTGGCCGCCCCAAGGTGATGTTAGCCCGAGATTACGAAGAGGCTGTAGCACTTTTTGACAAATACAAAGACAACATGCTCGGCGTCATAAGCGACGTGTCATTCAAGCGCAACGGCGAAAAAGACTCTCAGGCCGGCCTGCAATTGGCTCACTATATCCGCAGCCGCTCGCCTTACATGCCTATCATCATCGAGTCAAGCGACATCGAGAATGCCGACCGCGTCAAAGACTTCAACGGCGTCTTCCTCGACAAGAACTCCAAGAAGCTACCCGTCGACATGGGTGAGGCGATAATGAGCAACTTCGGCTTCGGAGATTTCATAGTCCGCAATCCTTCGACCGGTGAAGAAATCATGCGTCTCAAAGAGCTGAAGGATATGCAAAAAAACATTTTTGACATACCCGATGAGGCTCTGTTCCATCACGCTTCGACCAACGACATTTCGCGATGGTTCTACTCTCGCGCACTCTTCCCCATCGCCGAGGTCATCAAGCAACACCGTTTCCGCTCGCTCGACGAAGCTCCGGCGGTAAAACAATTGTTTTTCGACCTCATTGTGAAATATCGCAAGATGAAAAACCGCGGTGTCGTTGCCGTGTTCCGTAAAGACCGTTTCGACCATTACTCCAACTTCGCCCGTATCGGCGAAGGCAGTCTCGGAGGCAAGGGCCGCGGCCTGGCGTTTGTCGACTCTATAATCAAGAAGAATCCAATCTGTGACAACTTCTCCGGCGTCACAATCTCAATACCGCGTACGGTTGTGCTCTGCACCGATATCTTCGATGAGTTTATGGCCTCTAACGGGCTTTATCCTATGGCTCTCAGCGATGCGTCAGACGACGACATCCTCAAAGCCTTTCTTGCCGCCAAGCTGCCATCGCGTCTGATTGATGACTTCTACGCACTCTTCGAAGTAATCGACCGACCTCTGGCCATACGCAGTTCGAGCCTCCTCGAAGACTCGCACTATCAGCCGTTTGCCGGTATATACTCGACATATATGATTCCATATGACGCCAATCCCGATGAACGCCTGCGCATGCTCGTTGAGTCAATCAAAGGCGTCTACGCCTCTGTGTTCTATCAGGCAAGCAAGGCATATATGTCGGCGACAAGCAATGTTATCGACCAGGAGAAGATGGCGGTAATCATTCAGGAAGTTGTCGGCGAGAGCCACGGGCCTTATTATTTCCCATCGTTCTCAGGCGTTGGCCGTTCGCTCAACTACTATCCAATCGGTGAAGAACGTACTGAGGAAGGCGTCGCCGAAATCGCCATCGGCCTCGGAAAGTATATAGTTGACGGAGGATTAAGCCTTCGTTTCTCACCGATTCACCCTGACAAGGTGCTCCAGACTTCGACTCTCGATTTGGCGCTCCGCGACACTCAGAATGATCTTTATGTCCTCGGTCCTAACGACTCTTCGCTCGAAATGTCAGCTGACGATGGTTTCAATATTGTAAAGAAACCCGTCAGAGACTTTGCCGGAACAGGAGCTTTGCGCTATCTTGTGTCAACATTCGACCCTCAGAATGGCATACTGATGGATTATGACGCTCCCGGCCGTGGACGCAAAGTTGTTACGTTTGCCAATGTTTTGCGCGACAAAGTGTTTCCGCTGGCCCCGGCAGTCGACTTCATGCTGCGACAGGGGCAGAACGAAATGCAGCGTCCCGTTGAAATCGAATTTGCCGGGAATATAAGCGCAGTCCCCTCTCCCGAAGGCATTAAAGGACACATTTATTGGCTACAGATAAGGCCTATCATCGACAAAAAAGAAAATGTCGACGAAGCCGCCCTCAACGCCAAAGATGAAGACCTGATTCTTCGCAGCAACACTGCCCTCGGCCACGGCAATATCGACGGAATAAACACTATTATATATGTCAAGCCTGAAACATTCGACTCTCTGAAAAATCCCGAGGTTGCCCGTGAACTCCACGACATTAACCGAGAGATGGCAGAGCGAGGCGAAGGCTACATCCTTATCGGCCCAGGCCGTTGGGGCTCGAGCGACCCTGCTTTAGGCATCCCCGTGAAATGGCCCGACATTTCGGCTTCGCGACTTATCGTTGAGTCATCGCTCAACAACTATCGCATCGAACCAAGCCAGGGGACTCACTTCTTCCACAACCTAACCTCATTTGGCGTTGGCTACTTCACCATCAACCCCCATAGTGAGGATGGTATTTACAATCTCGACTATCTCAACGCCCAGCCGGCAATCTACGAGTCCGAACGGCTTAGAGTGGTGAAATTTGACACGCCACTGATTGTTGCCATTGACGGCCGCAAAGGGGCTGGAGTTGTATTCCGCCATGACCGACACCCGATGACGGCTGACGGCATTGAGTCAGACACTGAACAACTAACCTCACCCACAGAATAACTAAAATAAAACATAAAATATAGATGTCATTTTTCAACGCAATAAAGAGATCATTTGGTTTCGGCAAGGACGTCGATGACGGTCTATTGGACGATAGTGCTGATCGCCCCGTTGACGCTATGACACTCGCCGACATGCCTCAATTGCCGTCGGCTTCAACTCCGCTCTCCGACGATGTGACCCTCGACCCTGTCAAGGTAGATTGCATTTTTGACCATGTCGTAAAAGTTTTTAACGATGCCCTGCCCGACTTTCTTAGCCAGGCAGTCGACCCCGATATACAGCGCAAAAAGATATACGACAGTCTTGACGAATCGCTCAAAGCCTATCTCGCGTCAGTAACGGCACAGACCCGGAGCCAATGTGAAGCCCGATGGAGAGCCGAACAGACCGAAATGCGCGGCGAGATGGAGCATCTTAAAGCCAAGGCAAAAGAAATCGAACAACAGCGCTTCGACATACAGCAGCAACAGCTGAGTGCCGACCGTCAGCGCCGCGCATTAAGCAATAAAGTCCAGGTGCTCGAAAATCAAGTCGCATCGTTTGAAGCCGAGCGCGAACAGTTTGACCTCGAGAACAAAAGCCTTGTCAACAAACTGAAGGTCGCTGCCGTCCACGAATCGGAAGCCCAGGCGCTACGCGACGAACTTATTGATGCGCGTGCCGAAATCGTGGCTCTGCGCAATGCCTCGGCTAATGGCGAAGAAATCGAACACGACAATAAAGCCAACGAAACAATTGCCCGTCTCGAAAATGAGATTTCAAATCTAAACACCCAGCTCGAGCAAGCTGCTGAAAAAGACCGTATATCGACCGAAATGTTCAATGGTCTTCAATCCAAGGCCTCAGCCGCTCGCAGCGAACTCACGGCGCGCAACGAGGAAATCGAATCGCTCAAACAACAGCTGGCCGAAGCCCAGAATGTGCAGTCTGATATCGACCAGCTTAACAAGCAGATGGCGTTAGTCGAAGAAGCGATAGAGAAACGTGACCGCAAAATCGCAAAACTCAAAGAGACATGCGATAATCTCCGCAACGAAAACGAGTCACTCAGAAACACGATTAACACTAACCTCAAGACCTACGCTGAGACCGAAGAAGCTCTTAATCGTCGCATCGCCG